>JAGGDZ010000304.1 GCA_024648655.1 Chloroflexota bacterium
CTATCTCCTCTGTAAAGGTTTTTCGACTTTGCACAAGTCCCCGCAGGGACGCCAAGCCGAATCATGCTGGATTATCCCAAAATAGTATGCAAACTATAGCCAATAACCATAAAAAAGGCAACCCTGCGAATTGCGTCAAAATAAAAGTTACCCTGGCGGGTATCGTTGCTTCAAAAGTCGTGTTACCGGAGAGAGACATGAGGAGAAGCAGCGTGAAGGAGTACACAGATGCGATGAAGAGTCGCTATCTTGTAGCGGGAAGGACGCAGAAAGGACAACTTTTGGACGAGTTCGTGGAGGTGACGGGCTATCATCGCAAGTCGGCGGTGCGCGTCTTATCGGGCAGTGGTCCGGCAGAGAGTGGGTGGCGCGGTGGATGTGATGTCCCGTCTGCTGCCGTTCCCACTTGTGGGGCTGGACTCGGATAATGGCTCGGAGTTCATAAACCATCATCTGTATCGCTACTGCGTGTATCGCTACTGTGAAAGCAAGGGCATCACCTTCACGCGCTCTCGCCCGTACAGGAAGCCCGTACAGGAAGAACTACAACGCGCAATGTGGAGCAGAAGAACTGCCCTTCGGTAACACTTATTTTTGACGCAACGGGGAACCGTACAGACTGGTAACCGTCCCAAGTATGGTGTGGAGTTTCGGAAGGTTGACTTAGCCCTTCGCCCCGTATTATCGCTGTTCCCTCGTAATTCCGCATCAAGTTTTTCTGCCCGCTCACGTTCATTATATTTGACCGTCCAATCCTCAATCAGGTATATTAGGCAGCGAAATTGAATGCGAGCGTTCACTTACTTATTGAACGCCGTCTAATACAAAAACAGAATGTACGAGGATTTCGGAAAGGAGAAAGTATGCTATCAATTCGAGGTGCGACAAAACGCCTTGTCGCAATTACAGCTCTTGTGTCGATATTCGTGCTGGCGACTGTTGCCTGTGCGGGAGAAACTCAAGTAGTCGAAAAAGTCGTTGAGGTTGAAGTCGAGAAGGTAGTCGAAAAAGAGGTCCCTGTCGAGGTACTGAAAGAGGTCCAGGTAGAGGTGGAGAAGGAAGTGCCCGTTGAGGTGGTGAAGGAGGTTGAGGTCGAAGTTGAAAAAGAGGTGGAGGTGGTGAAAGAGGTGGAGGTAATCAAGGAAGTCGAAGTCGAGAAGCTTGTGCAGGTAGAGGTTACCGCCGTACCATCGCTGCCAAATCTGGAGCCACAGTACGGTGGCACGCTTCGCATCGGCTATCTCGACCAGGGGACGCTAGACCCCATGCTCGCCGGCCTGTCGCAGGCACAGTCGCCTTATGGCGAAATCGCTTACGATAGCATAGTTATGTACTGGTACGATGGCGAAGTTACCCCATGGGCGGTGGAGTCTTGGACATCGAGCGATGACCTGTCGCAGTACACCTTCAAGGTGCGCGACGGCATCAACTTCCACAGCGGAGGTGCGCTCACATCATCCGACATAAAGTACACGCTCGACCGCATCCGCGCGGAGGATTCGGCATCGCCTCTGAAGGGACAGATTTCCTATATAGACACAATCGACACGCCGGACGCAAGCACGGTCGTCCTCAACCTAGGCGAACCCAACGCCTTCCTGATGGGCGACATGACCGACTACCATGCGCGCATAGTGCCTAACGGCGTTGGCGGCGAGGCGCTTACGAATGCCGAGCACGGCTCCGGTCCTTATATCCTGACATCGCACAATCCGACCGAACGCTCCACATTCGAGAAGTACACCGACTACTGGCGCGATGGCAGGCCTTATGCCGACGAGGTTGTCTTCTTCTACATACCGGAACAGATTACGCGCATCGAGGCTATCAAGACGGGTGCGCTGGATGTGGTGCCCACTCCACCAATCGCCTCATTGGGCGCATTCGCGGGCAATCCCGAAATTCGCATTTCGGAGACGCCTTCGGCGGGTGTGGTCGTGATCGACATGCATACCTCATACTCCCATCTTCAAGGCGTAGATGGCTGGGACAAGTTCCAGGGCTTGGCAGACCCGATATTTGCGGACAAAAACCTGCGAAAAGCCATGCAGTACGCTGTTGACCGCGATTTCATAGTGCAGGCGGCGCAGTTTGGGCGCGGCTCTCCCGCCAACGACCATCCCGTCGGCGTCAACGACCAGTATTACTGGGACGAGCAGCCCATCATCAAGCAGGATATCGAAAGAGCGAAGCAGTACCTCGCCGACGCAGGCTATCCGGACGGCATCGATGTTACGCTGAACACTGCCGACATCGGCTTCCAGCTGGAGGCTGCGCTGGCGTTCAAGGAGTCCGTAGCCGCGACAGGCATCAATGTGGAAATCGCCACGCACGACACGTCCGCATACTGGGAGGCACAGTGGATTCCCTGCTGCCCGTTCGTAACGAGCAACTGGGGCGGCAGGCCCGCCAACGCCGCGATAGATGTGCAGCTAAGAGGCGGCACGGTCTGGAATGAGTCCTTCTACAACAACTCGCGTCTCGACGAACTGCTCGACCTTGCCGCCGCATCGCCCGACTTGAACGAGCGCAAAGAGTATTTCCGCGAGATGCAGGAAATACTCATTGAGGATGTCCCCGTTCTCTACCTGGCATACTCACCTGTCATTTGGGCACACCGAGACAATGTCGGAGGCGTCCAAGCGCACGCGGCGCTCGCGCACTGGCTGATAGAAGAGTGGTGGCTGCAGCAGTAGCGGTGCAGCAGCGGCGGCCGCGTGGCATGCGATGCTTGCCCCACCCATCGAAAGAAGGCAGCGCGGAATACCAGTATTACGAAATACGTAACCCAAACACGGAGACGGCATGGCTAGATTTCTCATAGTAAGGCTCGCGTTAATCATCGTGACCCTGCTCGCCGTCTCCGTTGCAATCTTCTCGCTCATCGAGTTCGCGCCCGGCGACGCCGCGACAGTCATTCTGGGGCAGGGCGCCACCCCGGAGAACACAAAGGCGCTCCGAGAGCGCCTCGGATTGGACAAGCCTCCGCACGAGCGCTACCTGTCATGGATAATGGGCGCCGTGCAAGGCAATCTCGGCACCGCCGCATCCGGCAAGGAAATCTCAGGCATAGTCCCCGGTCGGCTATTTAATTCAGCGCTGCTCGCCGTCGGCGCGTTCCTGATATCCGTCCCTCTTGGGCTGGCAATGGGCGTCATCGTCGGCGTCAAGTCCGACACCCTGCTCGACCGCTTTTTAACGCTAGGGGGGCTTGTCACCATATCGCTGCCGGAGTTCGTCACAGGCATCGTGCTTGTGCTCGTACTATCATCCACTCTCGGATGGCTGCCGTCTTCGAGTATTATGCTCCCCGGCGAAACCATAATCGGCAACCCTCAAGTCCTTGTGATGCCCATCCTCACAGTCACGGGCGCGCTATTCGCTTACATCTTGAGGATGGCGCGCGCTAACGTGATCGAAGTTATGGGAAGCAACTATGTGCGCACGGCAATCCTGAAAGGCTTGCCCATGCGCACGGTGGTCATACGACACGTCCTGCCCAATGCCATGCTTCCCACCATAACCGTAATTGCGAACAACGTCGGCTGGCTCTTCGGCGGACTCATAATAGTCGAAAACCTCTTCGCCTACCCGGGCATGGGCGGCCTGCTCATTCAGGCAATCAACGCCCGCGACATCCGCCTGCTGCAATCCACCGCCATGGTAATTGCCGCCGTTTACGCATTCAGCAACCTAGCAGCCGATCTCACATACGGCTGGCTCAATCCCAGAGTGAGGTTGGCATAATGGCAGTCCGAGAATCCACCCTTCCGTCTGAATTCGAAAGTGGTCGCCCGTCCGCTGCTATCCGGGCAAAAGACGCCGTGGTGAATGGCATCACGCTCATCCTCCGCACCAATACGGGGCGAGTAGCCTTCGCCATTGTCCTCGTTCATGTCATCGTGGCGATCACAGGTCCCTGGATAACCCCCTACCCACCCACCGAGTACGATCTGCCTAACCGCTTCACCGGCCCCAGCGCAGAACACTGGCTTGGAACGGACGACAAAGGGCGCGATGTGCTGAGTCGAGTGCTTGCAGGTTCTCGCTCTATCGTATGGATCGCCACGTTCGGCACGATACTCGGTGTTACACTAGGCACCATCGTCGGTGTAACCAGCGGCTACTTCGGCGGTAAGGCGGACCAAATAATCATGCGCTTCGTGGACTGGTTTCTCGCCATTCCGTCCCTGCTTCTCGCCATACTTGTAATCAACATGAGCAGGCAGAGATTCAGCGATCTGGACGAGGCGTGGCTCGTAATACTTACGATTGGCATATCGTTCATGCCGAACAACAGTCGCGTCATCCGCAGCGCCGCCCTTGCGATCAAGCCGCTCGAATTCGTGCAGAGCGCAAGGCTCAGAGGCGAACCTACGATATACATCATGTTCCGCGAAATACTGCCAAACGTCCTGCCGGTAGTCGCGGTTGAAGCCGCGATACGCCTAAGCTTCGCGCTTCTGCTTACCGCCGGACTCGGCTTCCTTGGGCTGGGCGTTCAGCCCCCCTCATCCGACTGGGGCTTGATGGTTAGTGAGAACTTCCGCCATATCGGACAGGTTCCGCTTGCCGCCCTCGCGCCCGGTCTGGCGATGGCGTCCTTGGTCGTGGGCATAAACTTGCTTGCCGACGGCATCCGACAGGCGCAGAACCTGCCCGAAACCGGAGGATGATGCATGAATCACGCTGACATTGCCGAAGCACCTCTCATACAGTTGGAAGACCTCGCGGTAACCTTCCAAACCCCGCGCGGCTCTTTTCGCGCCGTGCGTAGTGCATCCCTCGAAATTGCGCGCGGCGAGGTTCTGGGGCTGGTGGGCGAATCAGGCTGTGGCAAATCCACAGTCGCATTCGCCATGATGGACTACTTGCCCGGAACCGCGCAGGTTGACGGCGCGGTCAGATTCGAGGGCATGGACATATCCGAATTCAGCGACGCGGAGCTGCGCGAACTCCGCGGAAATCGCATTGCCATGGTTTACCAGGACCCTCTGACTTCCCTCAATCCGTCCATGCGGATAGGCTTGCAGCTCGAAGAAGTCCTCAAGCACCATCTCGACTTGGGCGGCGAGGCGGCGCAGTTGCGCGCAGTCGAGCTTTTCGCAAGTGTCGGTCTCGCCGACCCCGAACGTATCGGTAGGCGTTATCCCCACGAGCTAAGCGGCGGGCAGCAGCAGCGCGTAGTCATTGCGATGGCTCTCGCTTGCGACCCGCACCTGCTAATTATGGACGAACCGACGACGGGCCTCGACGTTACCACTGAGGCGACTATCCTCGACCTGATAGTCGAACTCAAGGATAGGGTGAATGCTGGCATTCTGTTCGTCAGCCATAACCTCGGCGTCATAGCCAGAGTCGCCGATCGTGTAGCAGTCATGTACGCAGGCGAGATAGTCGAGGAAGCGCCCGTGCGCGAGTTGTTCAAGAATCCCCGACATCCTTACACGGTCGGTCTGCTATCCTGCGTTCCTCAGCCACCGGGCGACGACGGCATAGAGCGCCAGCTAAGAAGCATACCCGGAACGGTCTTCGACGCCCAGAACGAGCAGGAAGATTCCTGCCTTTTCGCGCCGCGCTGCCCTCTTGCGTCAGACAATTGTGTTCAATCGCCACCGCCGCTGCAAATCGTATCGGACGCGCACTTCGCTAAGTGCTTCTCTCACTCCGATGTAACCGAAGACCTATGGGGCGAACTTCGTGAGAGGCTGGTGAAGCCTCCATCAAACGGTGGCTTGCCCGTGCTGAACGCGCAAGAACTTCGGAAATTCTACGGGGGAGGACGCAGAAAGTACATTCTGTTTGGTCCTCCCGTTCGCCAACCGGTTCGCGCTCTGGTCGATGTTGACATGCGGGTCGATGGCGGCCGCACGCTTGGCATAGTAGGAGAGAGCGGATCGGGCAAAAGCACCGCCGCCCGCGCCATCGTTGGACTAGAGGCGCGCGACCGTGGCACCCTCGAACTGCGTGGGCAGGCGCTTGAAGGCGACGTAGGCGACCGCACCGAGGAGCAACGCTCTTCCATGCGCATGGTCTTCCAGAATCCGACCGCTTCGCTCAATCCTAAGCTGCCGATAAAGCATGCCATTATCAGAGCGCTTAGAAAGTTCGCCGGCGTAAGCAGATCGGAGAGCCAGAAGCGCGCCGAGCAGCTTATGAACGCTGTCGGACTCGACCCCCTGTACCTCAACAGGCGTCCATCCGAGTTGAGCGGGGGCCAGCAGCAGAGAGTCGCTCTCGCCAGTGCCTTCGCCGCCAATCCCGACCTCGTAGTCGCGGACGAGGCAGTGTCCGCTCTCGATGTCTCGGTGCAGGCTCAGGTTCTCAATCTGCTTGAAGAGCACCAGCGTGAGACCGGCAACTCCTATGTCTTCATCACGCACGACCTTGGCGTGGTTCGCTATATTTCGGACGATATTCTGGTGCTGTACGCCGGTCATGTCGCGGAATATGGACCATCGGAAGCCGTCCTCTCTGCGCCGTCGCACCCATACACCGAAGCGCTGCTATCCGCCGCCCCGGTGCCTGACCCGGACGCCGAGCCTTCTCACATAAGGCTGGAAGGCTCTGTACCGACACTGCGCTCAGAATTTAAGGGGTGCTTCTTCGCCGGCAGATGCCCCAGGAAGATTGGCGAC
>JAGGDZ010000378.1 GCA_024648655.1 Chloroflexota bacterium
CCCGGAACAAAGCGCGCTTCTTCTTTACTCAAGAGAGGATGAACATAGCGGCCACCAGTCAGCCGCTCCGCGTTGAGCCGACGTACTCTGCGCCCGGACAGATCGAAGATCTCCACATCCACGCGGCGCGGCGCGGCCACTTTGGTGAGTGTGAACTCGATCACGGTGAAGTCGTTCACGCCATCGCCATTGGGTGTGAAGACGCTAGGGTGGGCTCGGACATTGAACAGATCTTTCGCCGCTACATCGGTCACCACGACCCCCCAAGAAGCGCCGTCCACCGAGTTTTCGCGGATGTTTTGTGGATTGGTAGAACTAGGACTGAACAGGGCGGCGCGAAATTCATGCGTGTCGGTATAAAGGACAGAGTGAACTAGAATTTGGAAGGGAATCTCTGTCCCGTCCATTGAACTCAGTGGCGGTTCGAAGAAGATGTCTAGGTCGTTGACGCTCCCAGGCATAATTCGCAACACGTGTTCTCCCGCGGCGATACCTGCGCTACCTGTGGGGAACTGCGGCACAGGGATATCTTGGCCGAACAGTTGGATCGAATCCACGCTAGTGGGAAAGCTGGGCAAGTGGAGCCGAATTTTCTCCACAGCGTCCCCCTCGGCCAACTCCAAGATAGCTCGATAGACGAAGGGAGTCTCCACGCCCATCGGGGCCTCGTTGGGGACCACTGAACCACGTGCATCCCTGGCGGCGATTCTTTCCGCGCTGAAGTCGATCTCAAGACTGTCCAAAGCCGGAGTAGCTTCCAAGTCTTCGGTGCGGAGATTGACCCGATAGCGCAGATAGCGCCGCGGCTCGGGAGAAGGAACGAAGCTGTCTGACTTCTCGAGTTCCTCACTCCAGACGCTCCAGCTAACATCGGTCGTATCCGGCGAATCTCCCGTGCTGAACTGCAAGCCCAACTCCGTCGCTGCAGGTACATTCGCCCACCAGCGTACGCGCCCGAAATTCTTCACCGCATCATCGCCAAAGTCCAGCGGTGACGAGGTATAGCTCCCCTCAGGGACAAAATCAACGCCGTATATTTGAATCTCCGTCACCTTAGCCGGATCTCGGCCTACCTCTGCTTGGGTCACTTGGATCCGGACGTAGCGTGCCAGCACGGGGTCAAAGAGCACCTCTGTGAAGATAAAGTCCTCTATGTCGTTGATGCCCCCCATCTCGATCCAGCGAGACTGGTCCTCGCTGATCTGTACAGAATAGCCCAGCAGCGAGTTGCCAGCATACGTCTCGTTCCCATCGGGTGGTTTGGTTATAACCCGGACCCGGTTGATCCGCGTCAGGTCCGGCAGTGTGATATCGACTAAGCGATTTAGCGCACCCAGTCCCTGGGGCAACGACCATAGCGGAGTACCGATTCGGCCATCCGTCACCCCCACTTCAGTAGCATTCAGCCCCAAGGCTATATTCTGGCCGCGCTGGTCAGCGAGGACGATGCGCCCCGTGCTCGAACTACCCAGATTTATCGCATTCGGATAGCCGGCGATCACCTCGGCAAGTGGATGAAATATGCCTCCTTGTACCTGCTCTCTGCTGAGCGCCCCGGCCTGCACCCTCTGCCACGAATTTTGCACATGCTCGGTTGTCCAGTCGGTGCCGACTTGCTCGGCATCCGACCAGAACCAGAGGGATGTTTCATCCGTGAAGTTGCTTACCGCGATCTGAGGGCCAGCCTGAAGGCTGAGAATCAGACCGGTGCCGGCTACGGCCTCGAAATGGTTCACCGCCACCGCGATTTCGTTGGCCCCTGCTTGCAGGTCTACAGAGACTTCTTCGGTAGTCCGCCAGTCGCTGTCGGATTTCACTTCGCTACCATTAAAATAAAGGGTATAATCCCCGATAGCTGTAATCCTCACAATTCCCGAGCGGGCCTGTTGAGCCTGGAAGGTATGACGGTAGTACGTGGTCTGCTCCCAGTGGCCGATGTGGAGGGTTTGGCCACAGAGCCGACTGCTCCCAAAGCCGAGTAGAAGGAGAGTCAGGGACAGCAGAATTCTTCGTCTTCCCAAGAGAAAGCCTTCTTCCTGTAGGGGG
>JAGGDZ010000484.1 GCA_024648655.1 Chloroflexota bacterium
GACTAGCGACATCCTGGCTGGCTGGCTCGGACGCTGCAACCAGGCTCTTCACATCGGATGGACCAGTCGTGCCCTGAGAGTCGACGGACGGCATCCCTCCGATGGAATCGACAGGGATATTGGACGTATCAAGTCCAGTGCGACGGCGAGAACCGGAAAATTCTCGTGCTTCCAAGGATTTTAGCGCTCCACGCAAAAGTTCAACCAGATTCGATCAAACGGGGCGGGGCGTAGAGCGCGATCCTTGAGTCGCGGTACGGCCTCTCGCCAACTCCTATTTTAGCATATTCATGATTCTGAGTTCAGTGTTTTGGACCAGAATTTTACAATTTTCGTCCAAAGCGATAGAAGAGCAAGCTTCATGGTTGCTCACCGTCTTTCAACTGCCATTCTCCATGCGTGCAGAGTCCACATCTCAGCACTGGACAACCGCTTTCGCGTTATACGATTTATGCGATCCAACAAATAGTATTTTGGTTAAATCCAATATATATTGATATGGACAGAGTTTTATACTTCTTCCAGCCAGCTTATTTCGTCTTGACATGCTAGCCCATTTGATAAATGATGAGATGAGTTCACAGTACGCTCTACAAATGTAGGCATTGGTTCATGCCTTGCTGTGGCCCCCTGAAGGGAAGGCAACCTGGTGGCAATGACAGAAGATCGCTTCATTACATACGAGGCGGCGCGGGAAATATTCGCAACTAAGGCTGATATTACCGAAGTCAGGACGGATGTTGCTGAGTTCAGGGCTGAGGTCAGGACGGATGTTGCTGAGTTGAGGTCTGAAGTCGGAACGAGTAATGCTGAGTTGAGGGCTGAAGTCAGGACGGATGTCGCCTCAATCAGAACTGAAATGGCGGAAATGGAGGTTCGCATGATCAAGTGGATGGTAGCAGTGCAGATAGGCGGTATCACGGCCATCGCTGCCGTCACAACTGCCATTATTGCAATCTCAAGGCTGTTGGGCGACTGACCTGCCTGCGAGCATTCGAGATGTTAGGCTACTACGCATACTCGGTGATGTGTCCGAATATACGCTCCAGGCGGACTCGGTCGGCGTGCTGGAGGTAGGGCCGCTCCATCGCTCTGACGTTGGCCTCCATGTGACTCAGATTCGACGTGCCGGTGATGACGCTCGATATGGCCGGATGGTCGGCGGCGAACTTGTAGGCGGCGCTGATGACCGAGTCCACATCGTCGTGGATCAGCCATCCGAGTGGACCTCTGTCTGGGATCGAATCGTGTGACAGAAGACCGAGTGCCTTCCATTCCGCAATAGTCTCTTCCAGCAGGTCGGGCTTGGGCAGTCTGATTCTGACCGCGGCCATGTTCAGTATCCCGATGTTGTGTTGTAGCGCGAGGGGCAATACCTCCCGTGCCATCCACTGGTTGAGGATACCGAACTTGAGCATGATCACATCCC
>JAGGDZ010000399.1 GCA_024648655.1 Chloroflexota bacterium
GCAGCGTGTTTGCGCCGCCGCCTATGTCTCCACCGACATAGTTGGGATTGTGCGTCTCCATATCGCGTGGCGTCATTACGCTTCTTGCCAACACTCGTCTTTTGAAGCCCGGCGCATATCGCTCTACCTGCGCCTCTACGCGCTCCGTCATATCAACGTTCGAGCCGTTCGGCACATGGCAGTACGCCCATGCCACGTGCTTGCCGGACGGCGCGCGCGTCGAATCGAATACGCTCGGCTGTGCCAGAAGGACGAAAGGCTTCTCAGGATGCTCTCCACGCCAGACCGCCGCTACCGCCTCGGCAATTTCCTCAAGAGTACCGCCTAAATGAACCGTCCCCGCCTCGGCGCACGAATTAGCTATCCAAGGAATCGGTCCGCACAATGCCCAATCCATCTTAAAGACGCCGGGGCCGTACTGAAAAGCTTCAAGTCCCTGCCGGTAGGACTGCGGAAGCCTGTCCTTCGCCATCGAAAGGAACTGTCGTGCGCCGATGTCCAGAAGAACGACGCGGGATTCCGGCAGATCAGCGAGTGAATCCACTTTGACGCCGCAGGCGACCTCTCCGCCCAGAGAATTCAGGTACGATACCATCGAGTCTGCTATGCTCTGAGCTCCGCGCTTTGGCATGGGCCAACCGACCGCATGACCGGCCGCCTGCAAGACTAGTCCTGCTGCTGCCGACCCTCTGAATTCCAGCGGAGTAACGGAGTGCGCCGCGATTCCTGCAAAGAGCGCCCGCGCTCGGTCGGTTCGCAGCCATCCATCCGCGAGGCTCTTCGCCGAGCGCAGCCCTCTCAATCCGAAGCGCGCCATCGCAACCGGATTACGCGGCAGGCGGAGCGGACCCATAGCGCCATTGGCGACTTTGCTCCAATCACGCACCAGAGGAGAGAACAGCCTGTGGTAGGCACGGGCGTCCTCGCTTAATTTTTCCGCAGTTGCAGCTATATCGCGCTCCAAGACAACCGCACTGTCGTCGAGCGGGTGAGCAACCGGATACGGGGGATGAATCCACTCCAAGCCATGCGCTTCCAGAGGCAACCTGCTGAGGAATGGAGAGCCGACCGCAAGTGGGTGCAACGCAGAACACACGTCGTGCCGAAATCCCGGAAGCGTCAGCTCTGATGTGCGCGTCCCTCCACCCGGCGTTTCGGCAGCCTCAAGCACTAGCACGCTGTGTCCCTCTTGAGCCAGGACTATTGCAGCCGCCAGTCCGTTTGGTCCCGATCCTACGACGGCCACGTCGTAAGTGTTGTTCATAAACCGCATCAGTCCTTTTCTGTCGCTGCGCTGACTAGCGGACTACCCATCCTTGCAAACCCGCCTTCGTAGCCGACCTTGCGATGCTATCATGGTAGTGGATACTCAGGATTTCGGGGGAACGCCAGACACATGATGATAATGCTGAAGCACCGGATGGACATGTCGCGTGGCACAAAGCGACCAATCTTCCTGACGACCGAATGGCGACATCTAGCGATGCTGAACTATGAAATCGACCCTGCCGCGCTTAAGCCTTATCTGCCCGCACGAACCGAATTAGACACGTGGAACGGCATCCATTACATCAGCGTAGTCGGCCTTCTGTTTTTGAACACGCGGCTATACGGCATTTCCGTACCTTTCCACAGGAACTTCGAGGAGATCAATTTGCGCTTCTATGTGCGCCGGGAAGTGGCGGGCGAAGTCAGGCGGGGTGTGGTCTTCATTAAGGAAATCGTACCAAAGCCGGCAATCACTATGGTGGCGCGCGCGTTCTACAATGAGAACTACGTAACCATGCCCACCAGCCACAGCATATGCAAGGACGGGCCGAGCATGTCGGTCGCGTATCAGTGGAAGCAGCCGAACTTCACTCACGGCTTGGACGTCCGCGCGGAAGGCAATCCAATCCTGCTTCAGGATGGAACGGAGCAGGAGTTCATCGCAGAACACTACTGGGGATACGCAGTTCAACGAGACGGTAGCACTCTGGAATACGAGGTGGAGCATCCACGATGGCGGGTCTGGCGAATCCAAGATGCCACATTGAATTGCGACGTGGCGGGACTATATGGGCCGCAGTTCGCTGAACATATCCGCGGGGCTCCTGCCTCAGCGTTGCTCGCAGAAGGATCGCCTGTCATAGTCCGCAAGGGCACGCGCCTGTAACCCCCTTCGCGCCTATTCTCAGAAACTGCCTCAGTTTCCAGGCATCACCGCGTCAATGATGCCGCCGACTTCAGCAATCTCATAGGAAGTAAGCTGCCAGGATGATGCTCGCGCATTAGAGATAATCTGCTCCACACGAGTTGCACCGGCAATCACCGAGCTGACCGCGCCGTTTGCCAGCAGCCATGCGAACGCCAGCTCCAACACGCTGTGCCCGCGCGCTTCACAGAACGCCTCCAGACGCTCAAGAAGGTCAAAGTTCGCGTCCGTAAACATGCCCCTGTCACTCTCTGCGAGGCGTGTTCCCTCAGGCGCGTTCTGCCCTCTTCGGTATTTTCCCGTCAGGAAGCCGTTGGCAAGCGGGTAGTAGGGCAGTATTCCTACGCCGTAGCTTTCGCAGAATGGCACAAGTTCCGCTTCTATACCCCTGTCCATCAGGCTGTATCGCGGCTGCACGCTCACAAACTCGGAAATACCAAGCGTCTTAGAAGTCCAGGCCGCCTCGCACACCTGCCATGCGGTGAAGTTCGAGCACCCGATGTACCGCACTTTCCCTTGTCGCACAAGGTCGTCCAGCGCGCGAAGCGTCTCCTCTATCGGCACGTGTGGGTCGTGCCAGTGTATCTGGTACAAATCGATGTAGTCTGTCTTGAGACGGCGCAGGCTGTCTTCTACCGCCACCATGATGTGTTGACGAGAGTTCCCTCCGTCGTTCGGCCCGTCACCCACAGCGCTAGAGACCTTAGTCCCGATAATCGCCTTGTCGCGCTTGCCCTCAAGCGCTCGGCCAATGTACTCCTCAGAGTAGCCATCTCCATAACTGTTGGAAGTATCAATCATGTTTACGCCCATATCGAGAGCGTGGTTGATGACGAGCGCCGAAGCGTCCGCATCGAGCCTGCGACCGAAGTTGTTAGTTCCAAGCCCGATTACTGAAACCTTCAGGCCGGACTTGCCCAAATAACGATATTCCAATTTTCCAACCTCATCAGCGGTGTTTGAGTCTAGTGGCGGCTAAGCAACTATCAGACATTGTGGCAAACATTGTGGCTGGCATCATGGCAGGCATCGTGACGGCGCGCCACTAGCAGTCCATCTACTCTTTCAACCTTGATAGCAAAGTCCACGCTGTCGATTTGCAACGCCATGTCCCTGTCTTCCGGATGGTATTGCGGCTGTGTTGGGTCTGCGTACTTCTGCGCCTCCTCACCCGCCAGCACGAGCGCTCGCACTGCGTCGGGGTCCGGCTTTCGCCCTTGCAGTAGGTTGCGCAGGTACAACGCGCACTGTTCGTCTTCGTCAGCATGCACCTTTGCTTCCAATCCCATGGCCACGATAGTGACGAGAGCGGGGGCGTCGCGCAGGATTGCCCTGACAGTGGCACCCGCAATTGCGAACGAGCCGGCGTAAATCTGAGAGGCGTTCTTCGCAGCGCTCATGCCTACCGTGCCCGCGCGCGTGGACTGTATCAGCGTTTTTCCGGCGACATCGGCAGCGAGCATCTCATAGGGGGAGTTGCCCAGGTCAAATCCGTCCGGCCTTATGCCGTTCACTTCTCCCATGCATATCTCGCCCACACCTTGCTCTCGCAGAGTCAGCGCCTCCTCCACTTCCGCGACCAGCACT
>JAGGDZ010000107.1 GCA_024648655.1 Chloroflexota bacterium
TGACGTCCAGTTCGGCCTGGGCTTGGGCAAGAGCAGCTTCCACGTCCAGCCAGGACTGAAACCGCTGGGCTTCCGAAAAGAGTTCACGAATGCCTGGGTCTGGCATTCTGAGTGCTGTGGGCTCCTGTTGCATGGCGTTGTCTCCGGGTTGTGGTGGGCGGAGTGTATGGATCAGCCGAGCGCGATGTCAACCAGTGAGAACCGCCTGCGGGAGATGGAGCCTGAAACGCGCTTAGTCTTTAGGATCTCACAGTGAGCTGGAGGTCCTAATGTACGGAGCGGCCCGAGCGTCTTGTGAACCTGAGAAAGAAGTTCCTGAACCTGGCCCTGCGGTTGACATGATGCTTCCACATAGCGCCCGCCAGCGCGTTAACCATGTCGGACTCGTCAGTCCGCCATATGTCCCGGCTTTGGGCACTGTTGTTGAATTTCTGCATACGATTCCGCTGCCTGCGCTCTTTCCGCCAGGTGGCACTGTCAGGAAATGGTACAGCGGAGTCGTGTGTGGCTGACTAGCGATAATCAACACTGTTTTATGAGATTTCGGGACTTTGTTCATATATCCAGTGAGGCAATGCGTCTCACCACGAGCGTATCGGGGATACTCCACACAAGTGTGATATGCCTCAGTCGAGGTGATGCGCGTCGTTGAACAGATTGATGCGCCGGAGGTTCATGTTGGCGCGATTGTGTCCGTCCAGGCGCCATCGCTCGACTGCGATATTAAATTCGAACACCGCTGTGTTGCGAACTCCCAAGCCCCAGAGCCGGTCTGTTCCGATAAGCTGAGCAAAGATATGTTGGATGATGCCACCGTGGGAGAATACCAGTACGCTGTCATTGTCCGAGTGATCACCCGTGACCATGTCAACAATTCGCCGTGCCCTGTCGGAACGCTGAGCGAACGTCTCGGCGCCGTCTATCAGATCGAGGTTGCGGGTTGCAGCGAACTCCCTGGCCACATCGGGCATTCGCCTCTCGACCTCCTCCCAACTCATGCCTGAGAATACGCCGACGTCGGTCTCCATGAGATCGTCCACAGTCACTATGGGGAGCTCCCACGCGCTAGACGCGATCTGCGCGGTTTGGAAAGTCCTGGACAATGGGCTGGAGTAGATGTGGGAGGGTCTATAGTTCTCGGCAGCGAACCGCTCACGGAGCTTGGCTGACTGCTCACGCCCCAATTCCGTCAGAGGGAAGTCATGCCTCCCTTGCCATCGACCCTGGGCGTTTCCGGTACTTTCAGCGTGTCTGACGAT
This sequence comes from Chloroflexota bacterium, assembly GCA_024648655.1. Taxonomy (GTDB): domain Bacteria; phylum Chloroflexota; class Dehalococcoidia; order Lucifugimonadales; family JADFKI01; genus Bin90. The sequence goes on from JAGGDZ010000107.1 coordinate 1,260, forward strand.
TCTGAGTTTCATAGGCTCCACGACCGTTAGTTAATAGAGATGTTGTAGCGTCAGTATCCTAACATCCAAGAACTCCGGGGAGAAAATTGCATTTCTCCATAGACTTGTGAATTTCCCAATCAGCTTCTCTGACTACAGACCTGAGAAAAGAAATGTGACTGCCCATAGGCAGTGTGCGTATTCCGACTGGGTGGAGCTTGACCTATGGGAACGGGAATCTTACGCTGTACATTGGCAGGG
>JAGGDZ010000409.1 GCA_024648655.1 Chloroflexota bacterium
AAGAAAGCGAAAGGCAATCATCAAAGATCGCCAAATATATCCTCCCTTTTTGATGTCGATAATATCCCAAGAGTACTCTGCCGTCTGAAAAATAACAAAGAAAGGCTTGAAGATTACAACTATCTTCAGCAGTCATTGCTGAAGACTAATGTCGCTCAATGTGCTCTGTATCAGGGAAGGTTCAAGGATTTCTATGTTGTTCGTAGAGATGATGCTTGGTGCAAAATTTACTTTGAGATCCTTGAACGTGAGAAGCGGAACAAAACAGTCTCATTTTCCAATGTGTTGAACGAGATTTATAGGGAAGCTCGGCATAGTGACAAACAGCAGGTAGAGAAGTCTTTTGCTTCCAAATTGGTTGCTACGATTAACCCTGAACTGCCGGTACTGGATAAGTATGTTTTCGAAAATCTGGGGTTGAAAACATCATCTAATCGTAAATTAAATAGTGTCGTTGAGATATATTCTGAAGTCCAGACGTTAACGTCGAGAAAAATTCAAAGTAATGGCTTTGAAATTTGGCGCAACCGTTTCGATGAGACGTTCCCACAATTCGCTCACTTCACTGACATGAAGAAATTAGATTTGTATCTCTGGCAGAAGCGTTAGCATAACTTTAAGGATATTTATTCACATATGAACTGGCGCGAACTCAAAGACGGTAACATAACGCAGGTGGCGGGCGCGGTATCCGGCGGGCTGGATTCTTGCACCGTTGCTCACTGGCTGAATAGTAAGGGCTTTTCGGTGCACTGCTACACGGTTGACCTGGGTCAGCCCGACGAGGAGAACCTGGATGCCGTGAAGTACCGAATGCTTGGCAGCGGCGCGGAGCGCGCGCATATCATTGCGGGGCAGGAGGCGCTTGCGGAGGCGGGACTGAAGGTTATTCAGTCACAAGCGCGTTATGAAGGTGGTTACTGGAACACGACTGGAATCGCCCGTCCTATCACAGTGGGGGCTATTCTGCCGGAGATGCGGGCAGCGGACATTGGTGTGCTATTCCACGGCGCTACCGGTCGGGGTAACGACCAGGTTCGCATGCAGCTTGCGGCAAATACGATGGACCCGTCCGTGAGTGTGTATGCGCCGTGGCGCGACCCTGAGTTCGTAGAGCAGTTTCCCGGACGTCAGCAGATGCTCGACTACTGTGAAGAGAACGGGATTCCTATCAGACCTTCGAGAGAGGCGCGTTATTCTACGGACGCGAACTTTCTGGGGTTGACGCATGAGGCGGGCGATCTGGAGGATGTTACGATTTCGCCCATATTCGTAGAGCCGGGCATGGGCGTTTGGCCCTGGGACGCGCCCGACCAAGCCGAAATCGTTACGATTCGCTGGGAAGAAGGTGTTCCGGTTGCGCTCGACGGTGATGCGCTGAGTTTGGTTGAGATGTTCCAGCAGGCGAACCGCATTGCGGGGATACACGGTGTGGGCATTGGCACGCATGTCGTGGAGAACCGCTTCGTTGGCGTGAAATCTCGCGGCATCTATGAATCGCCGGCTATGGAGCTGCTTGGGCGCAGCTACGAATACCTGATGCAGTTCATTCTTGACAGGCGGGCGCGGGAACTATTCGACTACCTTTCGAGTGTGATAAGCCTTCAGATTTATCAGGGCTACTGGATGGACTTGGCGACTACTTCGGCGTTGGCTGCCTTGGAGCCTATGACGCGGCTCGCCACCGGAACCATTTCTGTCAGGCTGTACAAGGGTAGTGTCTTCTTCGACACGGCTGAAGATACGCCTGATGCTATGCCGCATTCACTATATACGGACGACTCCTCTATGGAGGCGATGGGTACATATGATCACTCAGACGCGGAAGGCTTCCTGAAGGTGCTGGGCATATCATCAAAGAATGTTGGCACCCGGCAGTATCCCCATCTCTCAAGATGAGATAAACTGGGGCATGTTGGCATCTGATATACAGGGCGTATCGTACCTGAGCAACTCGCTTATTGTGTCACTCTCAACAAGGCGGAGCGGTGTGAAGAACCCAAAGTATCTGCAACGCTGCTCCCAATTGATTTAGATTCCCCGCTGTGCTCGGAATGACGAGAAATGTCAACACACCCTAGAAACTTGAACCTCCTTATGGATACTCGACAGGTAATCATATGACTCTTACTTCTACCGAGACCCGCAATCAGATGGCGAATCTCGTGCGCGAATTCGTTCGCCGCGATGTCGAACCCGTGGCGAGCCACTACGAGAACGAGGACATTTATCCGCAGGACCTCGTGGACAAGATGGCTGAGATGGGCTTGTTCGGCATCATGATTCCGGAGGAGTACGGAGGTCTGGGCTTGGACTATACGACCTTCGCCCTGATTTTCGAGGAGCTGAGCAAGGGCTGGATGAGCCTGACGGGCCCGATAGGCACACATCACATTCTTGCCTACGTCATTTCGACTTACGGCACTGAAGAGATGAAGCAGCGCTTCCTGCCTAAGATGGCAGAAGGAGTCATTCGCGGTGGTTTGGCGCTGACAGAGCCGGGGGGTGGAAGCGATATGCAGAATCTCCAAACATCGGCAGTCAAGGATGGCGAAGAGTATGTCATCAACGGCAATAAGATGTTCATCTCGAACGGGGCAAGCGGCAACGCCTTTGCAGTGCTTGCGCGAACAGACAAGACCGCGCGACCACTCCACAGGGGCATAAGCTGCTTCGTGGTCGAGAAGCCGGCGACCGGATTTACGGTGGCTCAAAAGTTGGACAAGCTTGGGTATCGCGGCATCGATACGACCGAGCTAGTGTTCGATAATGTTCGTATTCCGACCGAGAATCTGGTTGGCGAAGTGGAAGGAAAAGGCTTCGGGCAAGTGATGAGCGGGCTGGAGGGCGGCCGCATCAATGTGGCAGCTCGGGCTGTGGGCGTGGCGACCGCGGCATTTGACGCAGCAATCAAGTACGCTCAGCAACGGGAGTCTTTCGGTCAGCCAATTGCACAGCACCAGGCGATACAGCTGAAACTGGCGGAGATGGCGACTGAGATAGAGGCAGCGCGGCTGCTGACATATGAGTCAGCGCGAAAGAAAGACTCCGGTGAGCGCGTTGACCTAGAGGCGGGGATGGCG
>JAGGDZ010000312.1 GCA_024648655.1 Chloroflexota bacterium
GGGAATCCCCTATTGGCGAAGAGACTTCGCAGATGCTTCAGCAGGTCGTCCCGGACTGTCATCTCCTCACCGCACACCCTTGCGATAGACTCTCGTGTCAGGTCGTCCGATGTCGGTCCTAGTCCGCCCGATGTCAGGGTGACGTCCGACCGTCTGAAAGCCCGGTCAATTGCCTCATGCAGCCTGTCGGGGTCGTCTCCAACCTTGGTTACCCATCGCACTTCGATTCCGAGCTTCGCCAGTTCTGACGCAAGGTAGGAAGAGTTGGTATCAACCAATTCGCCCATGAGAAGCTCCGTACCTATCGACAGAATTTCGGCATGCATTGAGCGCCTCCACAATCAAGTGTTATGCAAAGGGGCAGGCACGATGCCTGCCCCCAAATCTCTATCTGAATCAAATGCTCGTTCTATCCGAGCGTTATGGTGTTCTCGTTTGCCGAGAGAATGTCGAAGCAGGGTCCGACATTCGTTCCGAAAGGCATTCCGAAAGACCGCCCCAACTTTATCTCATCCCATACGGTCTGTCCAACGATGTCAATTGCTCTCTTCGCTCTCTTTTCCATAGGGTGGATCCTTCGCAAGCTCTACAAAGGCGTCCACCCACTCCGCCGGCATGCCGATGACAGGCTGGCGAACAAAGTTGGATTCATTCTTCGCGTAATACACGCTGTCGTCCTCGCTCTTGTCGCCAAGAATCAACAGGACGCCGTCCGTGAAGCGAGTTCCTCGCTCCGTTTCGCCGGAGAATCGTATCTCAATTGCATCGGAATCGTCTCCAATTCCCCACGGCGTGTAGTCTTGGTCATCCACAGAGGACACTACAACGGTCATATTCTCAGGCCCGGGCACCAGCGGGATCATAGGCTCCCATACATCCATGTCTATGGGGCGCTCTTCCTCATCGACCTTGTAGTCAATGACGCTCCACTCGTTTGTCCTATAGTCCTGTATGAACGAAACTAGGTGTGTATCTTCCGTCGTAGGATTGCCGAAGTACACGTTCAGCTCGACGATTGACACTGGGTCGCGCCGTACATACCACTTTGGTATCGGTGGCTCGTTGGCGAGCCTGCTGATTACATCCCCCCAACTCGACGCAATCAGGAAAAGATCCGGAAATCCGGCTACCTGACCATAGTGATGCCTGCCGTCAGTAGTCAGGTCTCCCAGCCTGAATTGTACACTCCTATTCGCAGTCAGCCCTACATCAACGACAGTGTCGGGATCGTCCAAGCCATACTGTGCCGGATCATCGATCAGTGGCTGTACCGCAGTAAGGTCCCGTCTAGTTCCGGGCCCGCTCAGCAGCAAGGTAACGCCACCCCAGCGGTTGTAGTTCGGCGGAATGCCTTCCGGGTCAGTGAATGCCCAGGTTCTGTCTTCCGTCTTGTAGAAGCTAACACTCTTGTCGTCCAGATATGTGACGCTAATTGTCTCGATATCATCTTCCGCAACCTGGTAGAACCACGGTGACTTCGCGTCTTTCTTCTCCACAAGCACAAACCGCCCCAGGCTGCTCTGCACCACGTGGTAGTCATCGAGGCCGCCCTCTTGAACGCGGGTTACCGCAATCTCGAATACGTTGCTCCACGCGATGATCCCGACGAGCAGCGCCACCACTACTATTGCGCCCGTTGCCTTCAGATTCATCCGGTCATTCTCTCCAAAAACGGGTCCTCCCAGCCAGAAGCGACCCGAAGCCTGAACGTCTCTAACGCCTTCTCCACCACACTACCGTCCCGATAATCAGCATGATGACGGGTGGCACGAACCAGCTCGACCACTTGATGAAGTCGCGCTCTCTTGTGGTAACCACCAGCTCTCGGTACGGAAACACCTTCGGTCGTATGGAAATCAATTCGTAGTCGTCAGCCAGCCAGTTTACTGAGTTCAGGAACAAGTCCGCGTTGTCGCTCGATGCGAAAAACTTGTTTTTGGCAAAGTCCGAGTCCCCGAACACCACAAACTTAGAAACAGGATGCCTGAGCGATTCGTCGATGGTCCCCGTAGCCTCAACAACCACAGCGATCGGGAACGGCCCGAGCCGCTCCTCGCCGGCGTCGAAGTTCACTTCCTCGGTATTCGACTCCAGCCAGCTCGCCGGCGTCGTCATAGCTATCGGCAATATCCGCACGAACGGTGGTGTCTCTTCGATCGGTATCAGCCTGTCAACCGCCGTTGCCTCAGGGAAGAATGTAACATCGATCTGGTCTGTAATCGGAATACCCAGTGTTGACGGGGAAGTGCTCGTCGAATACTGCACGTTTGCCTTCTGGAGGAGAGGGGTCAGTTCTTCGCCTGCGACGTTGCTGACAGCGTCTGCGATGCTGAGTGGTTTGTTGGTGCTTGGGTCGCGCGTTGCGAGAAGCAGCCCCCATTGCGCCACCAAGAAGTTGAAAGTGTCCGGCGTCGCGGGGTCAAACAGTGCAATCATCCTGCCGCCGCCCTTCAGGTAGGCATCCAGTGCAGCGAATTCTTCCTGGTCAAGGTCCTGTCGCGGACCCGCAATAACCACCAGAGCGGCATCTTCCGGCACGCTCGCTTCCTGCTTCAGATTCAGTGGAAGTACGCGATAGTTGTCCCTTTGCATCCCACTTATCGCATAGTCCAGCCCGTTATCCTCGTCAATCGCGCCTGAGAGCACATCCCTTGTCGATCCTGCTTCGTCATGGCCCGTCAGATAGTACACAATCTTCTGCTCTGCGCCGGTAACGATGAGAATGCTCGTGACAAAGTCCTGTTCCGTGAACGACTGGACGTTCTGTAGGGTTCCTTCTTCCAGATCCTCGAACACTATGGCAGGGAATGAATCCACGCCGTACTGCTGTGCCACACTGCGTTGCAACTCCGGATCTACGAAGCGGTAGCTGAACATATTGCTCCGCCGGGTGAACTCATTGAGCATATCCTCAGCCTGCTGCTGCGCCGCCGCGCTCCGCGTATCTGAAGGTACGAAAAAGGCGTTTGCACGAACAAGTCCGTCCATACCCTCCAGTATCTGCACAGTCTGGTCCGACAGTGTGAAGATTCGCGTTGCGGTGACATCCACACGAGTCGGATTCCTGTACAGCAGGAAGTTCACCAAGAGCACGATGATGAAGAACGCGACTGTCAACACAACGATATTGCTGCCGTACCGTCCCTGCCGTCCAATGAGGAATATCGCGATCGCCCTCGGTGAAAGCACGAGCGCCAGAAACACCAGCACGATCCCGATAACAATTACTGATACCGAAAACTCTCGGAGTTCCTCGACTGTGAAGTACATCGCCCCGCCCGCGAGCAGTGCGACAATGCCGACTACTGCCGCGACAAAGCTCCAGAAACCCGTCGATTGCAGCGAAGACAGCACCAGGTCCTTTAGGCTGTCTCTGCCTCCCTGGTCCCCATCGGGTATTCTCTCTACCATTTACCGCCACCTACGCGTTTCTAATGATCTAACTGCTATGAACAGGAACACAGCCGCCATGCTAACGTAATAGATGACGTGGCTCGTGTCGATGACGCCGCGGGCGAAGTCCGTAAAGTGCGCGTTCATTGAAATGCCGTTAAGCACATCCGCCGCAATGCCCTCGACAATCGAGGCGATCCTGTCTATGAATGACAGTGTTAGAAGTATTCCGATGCCAACTACGGCTGCCACAATCTGATTTCCCGACAGTGACGACGCCATAAGACCGATCGCCAGCGCCGCGGTGCCGTAGAGAACAAGTCCGAAGTACGCGCTCAGAATCGGGCCGGTATCGGGCGTCGCGAACACATACAGCAGAATTACATAGTACAGCGTGAATAGAATCGTAACCATCAGCGTTACGAAGCTCGCGATGTACTTGCCGAGGACCACCTCCCAATCACGAACGGGGGCAGTCAGCAGCAATTCAAGCGTTCCGAGTTTCTGCTCTTCGGCAAGTAGCCTCATAGTAAGCAGAGGAGCAAGGAACATGATGAACAAGCTTGCCCATGAGACAAAATTACGCACGCTTGCCTCAGCGAACGGTCTCGTCATGTCGAAGACGAAGAATATGCCCGTAAGCACGAGAAACATCGCGCCCACGATGTACGCCGTCGGCGTCGTGAAATATGCCTTGGTCTCCTTCCACGCTATTGTAAAAGTGTTATTCAACCTTCAATCCTTGTCTGCCATCCCAACCCGGTGCATCCATGCGAGTCTAGGACGGGAATCTAGTATCCTACGGGCTGAGTCTGTCCGGATGCTGCTATCTATTCCTCTGCATCTCCAACCGGAATAGGGTCGGGGACTACCTCTTCTGTCGTAACTTGCAGGAATATCTCCTCTAGGGACATGCCCACCGATTGCAGTCTCAGCAACTCCCAACCGCCGTTCACGATTGTTGACGCGAGCGTCGAGCGCGGTTCCGACTCCGGATTCGTGCCTATGGTGAATGTCGAGAACCCGCCCTCTTGCGAGTACCTGTGGTCAACCGCTTCCACGCCTTCAACTGCCTCGATAGCCTCTGCGATTTCGCGCGATGGCCCTCTGGCGTCAACCTCGATGCGCTCCACGCCGCGCAGCCGCGTCGCCAGATTCTCTGGCCTGTCCACGGCAACAATCTGTCCTTCGTGTATGATTATCACCCGCTCGCAAATCATGCTCACTTCCGGCAAAATGTGTGTGCTTAGAATCAAGGTGTGCTCGCCGCCGAGGTCCTTAATGAGCTGCCTGGTCTCCACCACCTGAATTGGGTCGATGCCGATAGTAGGTTCATCCAGCACTAGGACATCCGGCTCATGCAATATCGCCTGCGCGATGCCCACTCGCTGCCTGAATCCCTTCGACAGCTTGCCTATGTGCGTCGTGCCGTACTCTTCAAGCCGGCATATCTCTATGACCTCGCTCGTCCGCCTGCGTATATAGTCCGAGGACATCCCCCGGATCTTGCCCATAAACCTAAGATACTCGCCCACCTCCATGTCTGTGTACAGAGGGACGGTCTCAGGCAGATAGCCAATATGCCGCCGGGCGTCCAGTGATTCGTTCACTATATCGTACCCGGCGACAGTCGCGGTTCCATCCGTTGGAGGGTGAAATCCGGTGATTACTTTCATCGTCGTGGACTTACCCGCGCCGTTCGGCCCTAGGAAGCCAAGGATTTCACCTTGCTCGACACGGAACGAAATATCCGTAACGGCGGGGAAGTCTCCATAGTATTTGCTAATGTGTTCCAGTTCTATCATCTTCTACCGCCATTCATTGACGCGATTCGGCCCCCCCATAAACTACGCCTTGCTGCTCGTTTCTTTTGTGAAGCGTCGCTTCAAGGGCAGAAAGCAGGAATGCGAGACTCGAGAATGCCACATATTTTACAACGAATCGATTCGGCGATGGTTAGTGAGAAACTCTCGCGAACCGGAAATCAAACTCTACTGCCGCCTTGAACTAATGCAATTGTGCATTCTATCTAAACCCGGCATGTAATTTCAATAATTATTGTACACACTCAACATCGGTGTTAATCTAATCCAAGAACTTTGAACTATCCATGCTAGGCTTGTCAAAGGACATGACATCATGTTCTTTCGACGCGAAGCGCTGAAAGTCACGTCGTACTCGGTTTATCGGAGGCAACTCTCAAATTGCATCTCGCTATTGACGGGCACGGAGCATCTCCTGAGAGACTCAAGGACACTAACTTAGTGTACCGCTTTTTGGACGAATACCCCGACGCCATCGGCATGAACAAGATTATCCCTCCCCAAGTCTATACTTATCACGGCAAGAACCCGGAGGACTGGGGCGTGTCCGGCTTCGTTATCATCGCCGAGAGCCACATCAGCGTTCATACCTTCCCTGACAGGCAATATGTAAATATCGACATCTTCTCATGCAAAGACTTTGATGCGGCTTCGTCCCTAGAAGGTGTAAAGGCAGTTTTTGGATTGAAGGAAGTAAAAGTCTGGACAATGGATCGCGGCATTGACTACGCCACGCCGCGCGAGGGCTACAATGGAATGGTCCGCGAACGGGTCAAAATCCGTAGCGCACAGTCCCCACCCTTGGAAGGCGGAATAGAGGAAGAAGTCATCTGATCGTCTTCAACGGATTTCTTCCTATCGCCCGGAGATAGTCGAACGGAATCTCGATAGTGTGCTTTGTGAACTGAGTACGTCCTATGCCCCAAATTGTTTATCCTTGGCTCGGTGACACACCCCTCCAGTGGCGCACCTTCCTCGACACGCCACCTCACGAGGATGATCCCGCAGACGCGGCAGTATTCATAATTCCCGTGCCCTACGATAGCACAACATCCTTCATGTCCGGCGCGCGCGCCGGTCCGGCAGCGATAATTGAAGCGTCCCGCCACCTTGAAGACTACGACATCGAGCTAGACTGCGACATCTCTCAGGTAGGCATACACACCACGCCGGAATTGCAGCCCCAAATGGACGGACCACAGTCTATGCTCGCCGCCGTCCGCGGCGCGGTGGAGAGTGCTGCGTCGCATGGCAAACTCCCCGTTTTGCTCGGCGGCGAGCATTCGATCACAATCGGCAGTGTGCAGGCGCTCCTCGAAATTCACTCAGACCTATCCGTGCTTTACGTTGACGCGCATGCAGATATGAGAGATAGCTACATGGGCACTAAATGGAGCCATGCCTCGGTCGCTCGCCGTATCAGCGGGATCTGTCCTCCCGTGCTGATAGGTGTCCGCAGTATCAGCGCCGAAGAAAAGGATTTCATTGAAGGGCAGGGGATACCCGTGCAGTACTGGGATGCCGGTTCACCCTCTACTCTCGATAGTGCAATTGCAATCGCTTCCGACCATCTGACGGAAAACATCTACGTCAGCATCGACCTTGACGCGCTCGATCCTTCCATCATGGCGGGAGTCGGCAAGCCTGAGCCTGGCGGCCTGCTCTGGCATGAGATTCTCGCCCTCCTACACGCCGTATCCCATCGCTCTAACATTGTAGGCTTTGATGTGGTAGAACTTAACCCGTCGCAAGGCTCAGTCTCCTGCGCCTTCACAGCGGCCAAGCTTGCCTACAAACTTATCGGTTACGCTACGCAACATTAACGCACCTTTGGGCATGCATCGAATAACATGCTAAAATGTGTCAACTCAAAAACCCCAATTATTCTGCGCCGCCTTGATGTTTGCTCCGCCAGAGCGGAAAGGGGGAAGCAATGACAATGTCTGAAAGAATCATCTACATGGATCATTCGGCGACTACCCCCGTTCGTTCTGAAGTGCTGAGTGCTATGTTGCCGTACTTCACATCCGGCTTTGGCAATCCTTCCAGTATCTACACCATCGGACAGGAAGCGCGAAAGGCTGTGGACGATGCCCGCGAGCGCATAGCCCGCATCCTCGGCGCGCGAATGGGCGAGATAGTCTTCACCAGTGGGGGCACGGAGTCTGACAACGCTGCTCTGAAGGGCGTAGCTTTCGCCCTCCGCGCACTTGGGAAGCATATCATCACAACCGCTATCGAGCACCACGCCGTTCTGCACACCTGTTACCAGCTTGAGCAGTTCGGCTTCGACATAACCTACCTACCGGTCGATGAGTACGGACTTGTCAACCCTCAGGATGTAGTTGATGCCATTAAGGACGAGACAATCCTGGTCAGTGTGATGATGGCGAACAACGAAATCGGCACCATCCAGCCAATCAAGGAAATAAGCCGCCTGGTCAAGGCAGAAGCTGACCGACGGAATCGCACCGTAATCATGCACACAGACGCCGTGCAGGCCGCAGGATTCCTCGACATCAATGTCCGCGCTCTTGGCGTTGACCTGCTCAGCCTGTCTGCTCACAAAATTTACGGACCCAAGGGCGTTGGCTTGCTCTATGTCAAACGTGGCACACCTTTCGAAGAGCAGAACGCCGGTGGCGGGCAGGAACGCCAGCGGAGGTCCGGCACTGAGAACGTACCCGGCATAGTCGGATTTGGCGAGGCGTTGTATCTCGCCGTCAGCGAGCGTGAGGAAACATCCGCTCACTGCCTGCGACTCCGCGAAAGGCTTACGCAGGGCATTTTCGAGACTATCGACGCCGTGCGGCTCAACGGACATACGGAACATCGCCTACCCAATAATGTGAACATTTCTATCAAAGGAGTTGAAGGTGAACCTGTTCTGCTCGGCTTGGACTTCGCCGGCGTCTGCGCCTCAAGCGGCAGCGCTTGCTCATCCGCCTCGCTTGAACCTTCTCATGTACTTCTGGCAATCGGACTCACGGCAGAAGAGGCGCAAAGCAGCCTCCGTATCACACTCGGGCGGGACAACACCGAAGAAGATGTAGATTACTTGCTCTCCGTCCTTCCCGACCTGATAGGCAAGCTCAGGCTGATGCCCTCGCTTTCCGCAGTCTGACGGATCGACGGCTCACTATTAACTGATAAGCACACAACCCTGATAAGCACACAACCGTTAGGAACCACACAGCAGTGAATACGAGAAACTTAAATCGACACGCCAACAAACTTGCCGAAATATCGGGCTGCTTGACGCCGCTAACGCTGCTTCTGCTGCTGGTGTCTTCTCTGACTCTAGTATCCTGCGGTTCCGACGAACCGGAAAAGGTCTCCTCGAGGGGCAGGAGCCTTGAAGTCCACACCACGCCCCCACTCATCGTGGAGAAAGTAGCCTTCAAGGACGTATCCGGCCAGCACCGCGTCATTAGACCAAGGGCATCCAACCGTCAGCTAGTGCTTCTTGACGTAACACTCGTCAACCGTACAAGCCTCATTACACCCCTGCTCATTGACGAAGAAGCGGCGCAAATCGGTGACAGACGCGGCGAGCGCATTGATGCTATCGACCCGTTCGAGGCATCCAGGCTCGTGGATAGCGCAGATCCTGACGAAGACTTGTACACGCCATTCTTGTGGGGGCAGATTGAGCTCGACAAAGAGTTCCAAGTTCAAGGCTGGATGGTATTCGATGTGCCAAAAGGCCTGATTCTCGGTAGCCTTTGGTGGGAGGAAGTGGACACCATTATCACCGACTTCGTTGACTATCGACGTCGCAGATAGTGCCGTGCCAGCTAATCGCCATTTCAAACGTAGCCACGCCTGTCGTAGCCACGCCTGTCATGTATAGTGGATGTTTCAAAGGCAGCAGTTGAAATTCTCCTGCTTACGCCGTCCAGTTTCTGTTAAAATAAGACTCTGAATCACTCATTCGCCCACTAGCGCGGGAGCGGATGTGCTCCGGTGGGTTCCACGGACTTCAAATCCGATGGTCCCGGCCCTTCGGTCGGGACGGTGGGTTCGACTCCCTCTCGCTCCCGCCACTCCTCCCCAGAATTGCCGATTCACCATATTGCCTCGGCCTGCTCACCTCTGCATGGAGCTGCTAATCATCAATTTGTGCGCTCCTGTCAATTCGACTCTTTCACATTACCGCCGTCCACAATGTCATCCCGAAGCACAATCCTCTTCTAGTCGAGCATGATTTTCGTCAATTCCGTTGAAATGACTTGACAGTTTCGTCCCAATCGGTATTATTGCTTGCATAACTTGAAGTCTCATATTATTGGGAGCTGCCACAGTGCAGTAAATTTCTCGGAGAGACTTGAAATTCAACAAGGCAACTAGCCTGAAGGAGGGATAATGGGTAGATTACCTATTATGAGAAACAAATGGAGGCGCTTAGGCCTCTTATCAGTCGCGGCACTGGCGCTTTTCGCCGTGTTCGCGTGTGGTGGCGCTGACGAGGCTACCCCTGTCACACCAGCACAGCAGCAGCCTGCGGCAACCACCGCGCCGGCAGCTGCAGTGCCCACCGCGGCGCCCGCGCCCACCATCGCGCCCGCGCCTGCTATGGCTGGCGAGGTCACAATTACCATGGCAATCCCGGAAGTCTCCGAGCAGTTCGGCGACTTTGAAGTGCAGACCTACGGCGGAAGCCCCGGCGAGATTCAGATGGGCTTCTTCGACCAGCTCCTCGTTCACGACGGCGAGGATCCACTGGCACCATTCGTGGCTGAAAAGTGGACGATCAACGATGCGGGCGACCTGCTGACGCTCAACATTCGCGAGGGCATCAAGTTCCAGACACCGGATGCCTTTGCGGGCGAAGACTTCGGCGATTTGACTGCCCACGACGTGGCGTGGAACATGAACCGGCAGAACGCCGTCGTCAACCCCAGCCTTGGCGCTGCGATTGGCGCCCAGCTTGGCGCAACCTTCGGTGAAGCCATCGCTGTTGACGACTACACCGTCGAAGCCCCGATGGTAACGGACATCTTCTGGGGCATTCCGATCAGCGAATTCGATATCAACGACACCACCGTCCGACTCGACAGCAAGGACGCCTATGAGCGAATGGGAGCGGACGCAGTGCAGTTCGTCCCCGTCGGCTCCGGCCCCTTCACCATCGGCGAGTGGAAGCCCAATGACCGCGGTGAAGTTCACGCAGTCGCTGAGCACTGGACTGAGACCGCTCACATCGGCAAGTTTGTTGTCAGGCAGATGCCTGAGATCACCTCCCGAATGGCAGCGATGGAAACCGGCGAAATCGACCTCGCCGCCATTGACTTCGCCAGGCTCACTGAGCTGGAAGAGAAGGGCTTGAAGTTCATTCCGACCATGTCGGACAAGGACACCATGACCCTCAGCGTCATCTGGCCCGGCAACCTCTGGACAGACAAAAATGCGAAGACTGAAGAGGCTCTCGAGCCCTGGATGTCTCCCGTGTACGAAGAGGACCTCCCGCACCTAGGCAACCCTTGGTGCGACCTCGGCAAAGCCTGCCAGTATGAAGACACCAACAACCCGCCCGGTATGAGCGACATGGAACAAGCTCGCCTGGTTCGCTGGGCGCTCTCGATGGCAATTGACCGTCAGGGTATTGTTGACGTGCTTCAGGCTGGCCTGGGCACCCCCATCTACCTCGAGTTGATGGGACCCAAGTTCCCCGGCTGGCGCCCTGAGCGCACTGTAACGCAGGCGATGGTCAACTCCGCGCACGAAAAATATGACAGTGATCTGCTGGGCAGCGGCACGGACTGGCCTGAGTACAATGTACCTGCCGCCGAAGCCGACTACGAATGGCCCTGGGAGATTCCTACCGACTACACAGAGGCTGAGCGCCTTCTGGACCTCGCCGGCTTCCCGAGGCAGGCTGATGGAACCCGCTTCGAGATCAGTCTGAACAAGTATCGCTGCGAGACCGGCGACGTCTGCCTCGAGCAGGCCGACGCAGTAGCCGCAGGCTGGGAAGACATAGGCGTGAGCACCAAACTCCTCACCGAAGAGTACGGCGCAGTCGTGGTGCCGCGTATGCGCGACCGCACGCAGCCTTGGCCCGTTGTGAAGAATTGCAGCGTCGAGACCGCTAACTACCCGTTCGACTGGCCTCCGCCTCCTGCGGACAGTTCCTTCAGCCGCCCGGCTTGGGGCTGCTCCTTCGAGAGCCGCTTCCTAGACTACATGTACGTCGGCATTAACGGTGAGAGGGACAAGCAGGCACGCGAAGACCTCCACCTCGACATGGTTGACTACTACTACTACTGGCAGCTCTACAGCGGTATGGTTCAGCCGCCGCGCGGAGTCGCCGGCAACCCCGAAACGGTGGAATCATGGGGCTCGCGCTCCACAGCCGCCGGATTCTGGGGCAGGCCGCAGCACATCGTGCCCGCCAAGTAGGATAAAATCCTAAGACAAGGGGAGAGGGAATCAAATCCTCTCCCCTTTCGCTCATTTATACTCAAGAATATGGAAGTCACACTGGCTCCAAGCGCTCGATATTCGATTGCCATTCCGAGGGAGCGAACTCGCGCGAAAGTCCCATGTTAGAAGACTATCGTTCGACCTTCACTCTTTCGGAATGCCAACTGAAACAGTCGTCCTGCGGACGTAAGAAATAAACTGCAAACTAGGCTTCACCGCCTACGAGGTCCATATCGTCTATGGTAAAGTTCTTAGCAAGAAGATTGCTCTCGATATTCATATCGTTGATTGGGGCGACAATCTTCATCTTTATCCTCACACGGCTTGGTCCGGACCCGCTTACACTCTATATCGGTGACGCGCAGGTTGAGCTTTCCCCTGAGCAGATCCAACTCATCAAAGAAGAACTAGGACTGGACAAGAATCTGCCCATGCAGTACCTGACGTGGGTTTGGAATCTCATCCAATTCGATTTAGGTCAGTCCATCGGCACCCTTAGGCCCGTCAGCGAGATAATACGCATCCACATAGCGGTAACCTTGATTCTTGCCGCCGGCGCTTGGATATTTGCTACTGCTGTTGGCATCAGCATCGGCATCCTTGCGGCAGTCAAACGGGCGACTTTCTGGGACTATGTGGGGCGTACCTTCGCCCTGATGGGGCAGGCTACACCGCAGTTCTGGTCCGGTGTGCTCGCTATCTTCTTCTTTGCAGTTCTCTTGAGAGAGTGGTTCGGCTTTGATTTCTTCCCCACAGGAGGAATAGGGGAGTACGATGGTTTCCCCCTGCACTGGGGCAACGCCAAGTATTACATCCTGCCTTGTATCGTCTTGGGCTGGCCCGCCTCGGCAAGCATAATGCGCCTGACGCGCTCTTCTATGCTCGAAATACTCGACTCCGAGTTCATAAAGCTCGCCCGTGCCAAAGGGGTCAACCCGGTAACCGTTATCTGGAAGCATGGTTTGCGCAACGCGGTCATCCCGCCTCTGACATCTGCCTTGGTCCTGCTGGCCGACTATCTTAACGGCGCCCTTGTGGTTGAGATTATCTTCTCACTGCCCGGCATCGGCACTGTCGCACTCAATCAGGCTGTTTACGATAACGACTGGCCCCTGCTAGCGGGCACGGTCTTCGTCTTTCTTGGCATCTACGTCACTTTTGCATTCTTGGCGGACGTACTATACGCGCTTATAGATCCTCGGATACGGTACGAGTAGCTATGCAGTCCAACTTTACAATCACCGAACTGGAACGCGATCTGCTGGGCATGCGGGAGTATCCTCCTGTATTGCAGCAGCTCAATATCACGTGGCGCTTCATTAGACGCTGGCCGGTCATCCCCCTGATCATTCTTTCCATCCTTGTTCTATGCGGCATATTCGCCCCGGCACTTGCCACGCACGGCGAAGCCGCCGGCGGAATTCGCGATAGGCACTATCCGCCCGTATGGATGCAGGACGACAGATACGATAAGCTCAGGGAAGATGGAATTAGTCCTGCAAGTTGCCTCTGGGGAGCCGTATCGGGCGATCCTGAAACGGCGAGTCGTGCGGATGTCTGCAGATTTCATATATTTGGCACAGATCACTCCGGGCGCGACGTATATACACGCATGCTGCACGGCGCGCGTATTTCGCTGTGGGTGGCGGCAATCGCCCTCGTATTCGGCTTCGTGGTCGGAACCACTATGGGCGTAGTAGGTGGTTACGCGGGCGGATGGATAGACGAAATCATTACCCGCGCTGTTGATATTTGGCAGGCGCTGCCGTTCCTGATGGTCGCGCTTGTCTGCGTGCTCATATTCGGACAGAGCACTGTGCTCTTGCTCGCTCTGATGGCTGCCCTTTCGTGGGTTCCGTTTGTCAGGGTCATACGCGGTCAGACACTGACAATAAAGAACGAGGCTTACGTCGAACTAGCTCGAGTCGCCGGATGCTCTACCGCCCGCATACTGATTAGGCACATCGTGCCCGGCGTCATCAACACCGCAGTCGTCATCGCCACTCTGATTGTCGGTTCGCTTATTCTGGCGGAAGCCGCGCTCAGCTTCCTGGGCGCCGGCGTTCCCGCTCCCGACGCCACTTGGGGCAGTATGGTCTCCGAAGGTAGAGGCTACATCAGCACCGCATGGTGGCCCACGGTTCTGCCCGGACTTGCGATCTTCATGGTCGTGCTGTCGCTTAATTTTACCGGCGACTGGCTGCGCGACCGCCTGGATCCGAGGCTCCAGCAAATCGGCTAATCCTCTCCTCTGCACAAAAGCCCCTTCCTCTCCGATTTGAGGAAGGGTTGAGATAGGGGTGTAAATTGGATTGCCTTACCAGATGCTAACGATAGAGTCCGCCGTATGGATTATTGCGCGCATCTGCTTGGGCATATTCCTTCCGGTCGTTCTTTTGGGTGTCACTTGGGTACTGTCAAGGCTTTTTCTGCAATACCTCACGCTCGAAGCGTCAACCATCTACATAACCCAAGCGCTAATCGTGGGTATTCCCGCCGGAATTGGCGCTGTTGTTGCTTGGTGGAACATAGAAGCCCCTGCGACGCTGAAAGTGATTACAGCCTTAATCGTCCCTCCCGCAACTGCCCTCTGTGCCTGGCTCACTGTCGAGATTCGCGGCGTCTATACTTACTACGGCTTGCTCGGAGGATCGCACCGCGTCCCCGTCATAGACATTGGGGACCTCCTCAGCACGATTATCATCGCCCCTCTTATCACTGCCAACATACTTGCCGCAGTCCCATACCTTTATCGGCTCGCCTGCCACCGTGAGACCTAACGTCCTACCATCCAACATTCATGCAACATTCATGCTTACTGATGTTAGTTTCTTCGTTCAACTGCCCATTACGCCGGGACTTCCATGCCTCGTCACCCAATTTTCACCTGCTCCATCCTCCGGCTCATACCCCAGCACTTGTCGTGTAGTCTCGATGTCCCAGATGCTCAGCGAGTTGCTTGATTCCCCATTCACAACAGCAAATCCGACTGAAGAAGGTGCGTCAATGCTCTTTTGAATCAGCTGCGCCGCGTCCCGATGGCTGAGCCACAGCGACAGCGCGGTGGGCGAAAATGTGGGGTCGTCCGGCGTCATCACCCACCCAATGCGCAGGCAGATCACCGAGATGCCGTATTCGTCGTGAAAGTAGCTCCCCAGCGATTCCCCGAATGCCTTGCTCACCCCATAGTAACTGTCCGGACGCAGTAAGTCAGTCGTCAGCGGCGCAAATGGACGGCGCACTTCATCCAGCCTGCCGTCATAGATAGCCTTATACGGGTCTTGACGAAGAGGGTAGTTGCCGACCGCATGATTGCTGCTCGCAAATACGACGCGCCTGACGCCCGACAGTCTTGCCGCTTCGTACACGTTACGCGTTCCCACGATGTTGCTGCTCAAAACGGATTCCCACGAAGCCTGCGGACTCGGGTCGGCCCCTAAGTGTACTACCGCGTCAATCCCTTTGAACGCAGGCAAAATATCGTTTAGATTAGCAATATCCGAGACCGTTGTCGGCACGTCTTCCACATCGACCTGATCGATGCCGCTCAATTCATATCTCTCACCCAACTCTCGTCGGATGATCCCCCCGATCTGTCCCGCAATCCCGGTTATGAGCACTCGTTTCTTCTCAGCCATTCTATTCCCCAATCCTATTCGGCAATGCGACTTTGGTTTGTTCTGAGCGAGCTGAAGCATGTGTGTCTGGCAGTCAGGCTTGGGTAGATGATAGACTATACGCCGCCTGAGTTAAGCACGACGGAACTCAGGCAATTTCAGGACTATTTCAGGCTAAGGAAAGGAACGACAATGATTGGCGTCCTAACACACCACTGGGCAAAAGACGACTTGATTGAAACCGCAATAGAACTACTAAATCGTAACGGAGACGCGCAGAGCCGAGCGCCCGGCTTCGTGAGCCGTGAAACCTTCTACTCGCTTGCCGACCCAACGCAGATTACAACAATGGTGAAGTGGGCAAGTAACGAGATTTATGAAGAATGGCGCGCCAGCCCTGAGCGTGCCGCCGTGATGACGGGTGCGGACGTCCTCTGGTCAAAGCATCCAAAGTCCGAGCGCTTCCATGTCGTAGAATAGCGCGCGCCAAATCGCCTCTACTTGACGGGGAGAAGTATAGGGCAGGGAGTAAGTCCCCGCCCGTCCTGTGATCGTTATCGGATTCGTCAGCCTCGCGCCAGCAGAATTCGCAGCACCTCAGGCGCAGCCTGCATTGCGCGTTCCCGTAGCCTCTCCTCATCCAGGCTGCCCAGCGGATGCGGCAGCACCACAAACGGGTAGTCCGGTATCCCTCCGATGTTCGACATTGCCTTGCCGCTGGATATGAATGGCTCCGTGCAAATCACAGCTGTGGGAACGCCGCGCTTCTCAAGGGTAATTCCGTCGTGCACACTGCACGATGAGCATGACCCTCAATCACCCGACGAGGTAATCACCACGTCGCACTGCTCCACAAGCTCGTCGATGATATGCTCGGGGCATGGCCGAGACGCGTTCATCTTGTTACGCGCCACAACAGACTTGAACTCGTACCGGTCCGCCAGCACTTCTTGCGTAAGAGCCAGTATCTCCTCCGAGTTAATCTTGCCATTCGCCAGCAGCCCTATCACCTTGCCGTCAAGCGTATCCGGCCGCTGCGCCACCACCGCATCCACGGGTATCGCCTGCACAGTAGGATCAAGAACCTGAAGCCTTTCCGATACTACCATTACTAACCCCTTTCACTGGTATCCTTCCCAGCATATATATGTTGGATTCCACATCCTCTAGGGAACTACGATCTCCTTGCACACGGAGCGTGAATTAGATCCACCTCCCCACAGCGGTATCACCTGTGAAAATGCGCCCGCAAATCCACCCGCAACCAGCACCGTAATGCTGTCTTCAGATTGCGCCGTAGCCAGGATCGTATCAGGATCCACGCCGTCCGGCGACAGGTGCCCCGCTGATGCCCAGTCCGCGATCTTGCGCTGCGCGTTCTCGTGCAAGAATGCCTTCACATCCGCCTTGCTCCAGCCCGTGCCGCCCAAGTATCCTACATGCTCCGGGCAAAGTACAACCACGACTTCGCCCTGTCCATACCCGGCTGAGAACATAGCGTCCCTGAAGCTCGTCAGTATCGCTTCCGGCGTGTTCCCCGTATGGTTGCTGACCTGCGTCGCTGACAGACCTGCGAAAAGCGTAATCGCGCTTGATCTTGCGTCCATACCACGCTCGACATGCAGCGGCTCCCATGGGCTAACATCTTCGCCTTCAGCGATGCACCAGGTGTACTTGCCCGGATGCCCCAGAGTTGCCTTGTCAAGCACGCCGGGCAACGCACCCGTAA
This sequence comes from Chloroflexota bacterium, assembly GCA_024648655.1. Classification (GTDB taxonomy): domain Bacteria; phylum Chloroflexota; class Dehalococcoidia; order Lucifugimonadales; family JADFKI01; genus Bin90. The sequence continues at coordinate 16,989 of JAGGDZ010000312.1, forward strand.
CATTGATGATGGCCAGCCGTATCGCCCGCCCAATAGTGGCGTTCGCTCTGTGCCCAGGCCCGAACACACTCACCGACGAGTTCATCGCCAAGTCGTTCGCAATTGGCCCGTTCACCACGGCCAGTACAGCCGCACCCATCGTGCTTACCGTAATCGCGTGCAGGTTGAACTGCGGCTCCACCAGCGCTTCTACTGCCGCTAAAACCACAGGAAAATACTCTGGCAAGCAGCCAGCCATCACAGCGTTAATAGCTATCTTCTCGACCGTGATAACTCGCCCTTTCGTAGGCTCGGTTCCTAGTATCTCCGAGGGCGACCGCGCCACATAGTCGAGAAATTCGCCCACACGCTCAGGAGTCGGTGGCACGACCGGCAGTCCATCTGTCCACCCGGACTGAAAGTAATGCTCAATCACATCGGCGGCACTGTCAAACTCGAACAAATCGGATGTCAACGGTTGCGAACTCAAAGCCATTCTCCAGAATTGTTGATTCTGTCCAGATTATAGGCGCACCCGGTCATACGGTCAAACCTGCACACGCTTGCTTATGCTATACATCCTGTTACGCTTACTTTCCTTGTGTTAAAGTTACTCCCAGAATTCGCATAACTCATTAGGAGGACACAGCCCCATGACCTCACAACCCACCATCACCCGCGTAGTCAAGGAAGAGGCGCGCGCGCCAAGCGCAATGGTCGCCACAAAGGACCGCGAGGCTACTCGCGCAGGGCTGCGTATGCTCGCGCAGGGCGGCAACGCCATCGACGCCGCGGTAGCCTCCTGCTTTGCCATCGGTGTCATAGAGCCGGCGTCCAGCGGCATCGGAGGAGGAGGATACCTCGTCTATCAGGTCGGGGACCAAGGCGGCGTCATCGGCTTCCCCATGAAGGGTCCGCTCGCCGCAAAGCCGGACATGTACGAGCTTACGGGCGAGGCCGCCACAGGCTCATTCGGCTGGCCTGGTGTCGTCAACGACGAGAACATTGAGGGCTTCCGCTCGATTGCGACTCCTGGCGCGGTGGCGGGACTATGCGAGGCGCACAGACGCTTCGGCAAGCTCCCGCTCAATGAGGTTATCGCGCCTGCAGTGAGCCTAGCCCGGGACGGCTTCATCCCGAACCTGTTCGGTCTCAACCAGATTGGCGGCACATCAGGCATGATCGCCCGTTACGATGAACTGCGCCGTGTTCTGTGGCCCGGCGGCAACATGCCCATGGGCGACGTCGTTGACCGCGCCGTATTCAAGCAGCTTGAACTCGCCGACGTACTAGAATCTATCGGCAGGGGCGGACCCACAGCCTTCTACAAAGGCGACATCGCCAAGGCTATCACATCCGACATTCAGGACAATGGCGGAATACTGTCGGAAGAGGACATGGCGAGCTACGAACCACTTATCTGGGATGGAGGGCTGGAGTTCAAGTACCGGGGACATACCGTGCGCGTCCCACCGTTCGCCTGTGCCGGCATCACCAGCGCGATGACGCTCAAGCTGCTGGACGGCTTCGACCTGTCATCCGTGGCGCATAACTCCGCCGATATGCTGCACGCATACATATCTTGCGCGCGCCTCGCATACGCGGACCGCTTTCAGTACCTCGCCGACCCGGCATTCGCCGATGTGCCGTGGAATGGGCTTGTGTCAGACGAGTACACCGAACTGCGCCGCGCATCAATCGGAGACAGGATGAACGGCGCGGTCGAGGCAGGCAATCCCTGGGTGCAGGAGGGCAGAGAGCCGTCCAGCGTTCTGCCCGCAAGCCGTCCTGCCGAGGACAAGGGCACAACGCACCTGGTCGTTACCGATTCCGAGGGCAACGGCGTGTCGATTACCAACACAATAATGTCCGGATTCGGCTCCGGGATCATTCCCAAAGGGACCGGGGTCATCATGAACAACGGCATGATGTGGTTCGATCCCGTTCCCGGGCGCATCAACTCCATTGCGCCCGGCAGGCTGCCTCTGAACAATATGACACCCGCGCTCGTTATGGGCCGGAACGGCGTCCGTATGGCGGTCGGGGCGTCCGGTGGCAGGCGTATTACAAACTGCGTAACACAGCAGATTGTCAAGGTCATTGACTATGACATGGGGCCGCAGGAGGCGATAGACTCGGCGCGGGTGGATTGCAGCACGCCGTACACCAGCATTGACCCACGACTTGACGCCGAGGTCGTCGCTGAGCTGAAGACACGGGGCCACGATATTCGCTCGATTCCGGAGAGCTTCATAAACTCAGGCTTCACAACGTTTGCCAGCCCTGTCGCTATTGTGCGCGGAGCAGACGGTGTCCGAGGGGGCGTTGACACCTTCCAGGCCGCGTACGCGGAGGGGCTGTAATGCGTCAAGCATTGCGAGACAGTGAGGGTTGAGTGATTTCGGGATTAAGATTTATTGAATGAATAGGTGATCTTATGGGAGCTATCGAGGCGTGGAGGTATCGGGTAGAGGCACACCATGAGCAGTCGGAGGCTGTGATGGCTGCTGCTGCGTGGTCGGATGACGATTTCTGGCAGCCTTACGCGCGGTTTTTCCGGCTGGACCCTCGTCGGAAGGATGATCCGGTGCTGGACTTGCTGCTGTCAATGGTGGAGCCAGGCAGCACGGCACTGGATGTAGGTGGCGGCGCGGGACGTATGGCTCTGCCGATGGCTCTGAAGTGCAAGCAGGTCCATGTCGTCGAGCCGTCAAGCAGCATGATCGAGCAACTTCGTGAATCCGCTACCGATGCGGGCATCGAGAATGTGTCGGTTACCCAAGCGGTGTGGGAAGACGCAGAGGTGGATGCCGAGGATTTGGTGTTGTGCGCGCATGTTGTCTATGGCGTGGCGGGCATAGAGCCGTTTTTGCGGAAACTGGAAGGGCATGCGAGGTCTTTGGTGGTCTTATTGGCTTTCGTGGAATCACCGATGAACCGAATTTCGCGTTTTTGGAAGCCGGTCCACGGCGAAGAACGCATTGATATGCCGGCTCTGCCCGAACTCGTGAATGTGCTATGGGAGATGGGTATTTTCCCTGATGTGCAGATGATGGGCCCCATCCTGTCTGACAGATTCGAGGACAGAGTTGTTGCGCTGACGCAGCTGCGCAACAGACTGTATGTGATGGCAGGGACCGCGGAAGACGCGAGATTGCAAGCGGCAATGGAAGACTTGCTGGTTGATGTGGACGGGGGTGTGATGGTGAAAGGATTGCCGCTCGTGCGACAGGGTTTTGTGTCGTGGAGGCCGGAGAAGTGAGTAATGACGCTTATTGCGCCAGCAATGTTCAAGTAGTATGCTTTGCCGTACAACTTTGAAGCCAAGAGTAGGCGAACGCCGTCATAGTGCGAATGCCGTCATAGAAAGTTGGGCTGAAAGGTAATCATGGCAATAATTCCTTATATTGACTCTCCCATTTCGTGGGCGATAGTCGGCTTCATCATCGGCGCGGCGCTTGGCGTGAACTTTGCATCGGTCGCGCTTGTAGCGGTCGGCCTGGTCGGGTTCGTGCTGTACATGTTCCTGCACGGTCCAGCAAGGCGATCCACAGAGGGCAAGCTGTTTGCCGCATGCCCTGTCTTCATCGTCGCCTGGATGGTGGGCTTCGTCGTTCACAATTTGGCGCTCTGATGACAGCCGCATCACCGCCGGTCAGGGCATCACTCTTCGTCACCTGCATCGTTGACCGTCTGTATCCGGAGGTCGGCGAGAGTGCGGTCAATCTTTTGAGGCGTCTGGGCGTTGATCTTGATTTTCCGGCGGCACAGACTTGCTGCGGTCAGCCCGCCTTCAATTCGGGTTTCTGGAGCGATGCAAAGCCGCTCGCACGCCGTACAATCGATGTGCTCCAAAGCGACAGATATGTTGTGGTACCGTCAGGGTCGTGCGCGAGCATGATTCGCGTGTTCTACGACGAGCTGTTTCACGACGAGCCGCAGATGCGGAACAGGATCGCGTCGCTGGCAAGCCGCACCTTCGAGCTTTCCGAGTTCATAGTCGATGTCCTGGGCATCGCCGACCTCAGTTCGTATGCGGACGCCGCCGCCACGAAAAGACGACGCAAAGTAACTTATCACGAAGGATGCCACCTCCGCCGCGAACTGGGCGCATTGACCCAGCCTCGCAGCCTCCTGAACTCTCTCCCTAGCGTAGAACTGGTCGAGATGGAGCAGTCCGAGGTCTGCTGCGGTTTCGGGGGAACCTTTTCCGTTAAGTACCCTGAAATTTCGGGCGCTATGCTGAATGACAAGATCGAGTTCGCCTCAGCTACGGGCGCTGAAGTCCTCACGGCCTGCGACAGCAGCTGCCTGATGCATATTGGCGGCGGAATCGAAAAGCAAAGCATCCCAATCGAGCCGATGCACATCGCGCAAGTGCTCGACGAAGCGACACAGAACTAATACTTTGTCAACGTATTGAATCACAGGCGTTCCCGTGCAAGTCAAAACGAAGGAATTCAATGAGGCAGCTAGTTCTGCCATACAGGATGAGAAGATTCAGGCGAATTTGCTCGGACTGTACGGCGGGTTTCACCAAGCGCGGCTTGACGCGTCCGCCGCCACGACCAACTGGTCAGAGCTTCAAGATAGGGGCCGCGCGATAAAGGCTCACACCATAGCCAACCTCGATGTGTATCTCAGAATGTCGGAAGAGAATGTGCGTAAGGCAGGCGGGAAGGTCTTCTTCGCCAGGGATTCGGATGAAGCCACGCGCTATGTAACCGAACTCGCTGCGGCGAAGGGTGTCAAGACCGTAGTCAAGAGCAAGTCGATGGTCTCCGAAGAGATGGGCCTTAACGAGCGCCTGGAAGAGGCGGGCATCGAATCTGTAGAGACCGACCTGGGTGAATACATCATCCAGCTCGCCGGCGAAGCGCCGTTCCATATCATCGCTCCGGCTATTCACAAGTCGCGCGAAGATGTCTCCGAGCTGTTCGAGGACAAGCTGAACGCGCCGCATTATACGGGCATCAACGACTTGGCGCAGGAGGCGCGCCGACAGCTTCGCGAGAAGTTCATCGCTGCAGACATGGGCATCACCGGCGCGAATTTCATCGTCGCTGAGACGGGTACGCTCGTACTCGTTACGAATGAGGGCAATGGGCGGATGTGTACCTCAATGCCGCGCATTCATGTCGCAATTACCGGGATGGAGAAGGTCGTGCCGTCCATCGAGGATATGGGCATCATGCTGCGTCTGCTCATTCGCTCGGCGACGGGGCAGCGCATTTCCAGCTACGTTACCG
>JAGGDZ010000518.1 GCA_024648655.1 Chloroflexota bacterium
CGACACCGGCGGCAGCGTTCGCTACCCGGCGCATTTCTGCGGCATTGCCGGCCTGAAGCCGAACTCCGGACGAGTGCCGCGCACCGGACACATCGTCCCGCACAGCATGGGCGCGGTCGATTCGCTCACACAGAACGGGCCTATGGCGCGCTATGTGGAGGACCTCTCGCTCATCCTGCCCATCATATCGGGACCGGACTGGAGCGACCCATTCATCGCGCCCGTGCCGCTCGGCGATCCCGCCGATGTCGATCTGGGCGGGCTTAGGGTGTGCTTCTACACCGACAACGGCATACGCACACCGACCGCCGAGACGGTGGCGGCAGTGCGCGCCGCAGCGGATGCGCTTGCCGACGCGGGATGCACTGTGGTGGAGGATGTGCCGTCCGTCATCGCCGAAAACCCGGACATATCCAACATGCTGTCCGGAGGCGACGGCAGGGCATGGACGAGGAGGCAGTTGGATAAGTGGGGCACTACGGAGATATTCCCATATCTGGAGCGGCGTATAGCGAAAGCGTCCGAGTATGAGAAGCCGGTCGGCGACTTCACCGCCGTGCTGGAGCATGTGGACGGATTCCGCAGCACAATGCTCGGCTTCATGCGGGACTACGATGTCATAATCTGTCCGGTGGCGGCGTTCGCGGCGCTCCCGCATGGCGAATCGCTTGAGGACAGGAATCAGCCCGGCATGAGCTACACCGGCACATACAACATCACCGGTTGGCCCTCTACCGTTGTGCGGGGCGGCACATCGCCCGAAGGCTTGCCCATTGGGGTGCAGGCTGTTGCGCGACCATGGCGCGAGGATGTGTCGCTTGCCGTGGCGCAGTACCTCGAAGGCGCGCTAGGCGGATGGCAGAAGCCGCCCATTTAGTAGGAACTGACATCAATGGGCAAAGGCATGCCTCTGCGAAGGCAGGGAATGGACAAGACAAACAGGATAGGACTTTGACGATAGGCTCACGGTTTTTGCTTGCTCTATGCTGCGCGGTCGTCGCTCTGGCGGCTATGCTCGCCTCCGGTAGATTGACGAGCGTAGAAACCGTGAGCGCGCAGACGCCAATAGACTATGATCTGGACGACGACGGTCTCGTTGAAATCAACTATCTGGAGCAGTTGGAGGCGATTCACCTGTACAGAGATTATGACGAGTTCCTGGATTACTATGAAGATTACCTTAGGTCTGGCGAAGAAGACGAGCATGACGCTGCTCTAGAACCTCAATATAAGGCGTTCATTGCCGCATTCCCCAATCCCGTGGAGAACATGGGGTGCCCGGACCGCCGCTGTGTAGGCTTTGAATTGGCGCGAAGCCTTGACTTCAATAACCGGGACAGCTACGCGTCAGGGAAAGTCCGGCGCGAGTGGACAAGCGGGGTGGGTTGGCAGCCCATCGACGAATTGACAGGTACATTCGATGGAAACGGGCACACCATTGCTAATCTATTCATGCGACACAGAAGCCGTCTCGGTGCGGCCCGATATATTGGCCTGTTCGCCATCTCCTATAAACCAATTAGGAACACCGGGCTGGTATCGGTAGAAATAGAGGGTGGGGACGTTGTCGGTGGGCTAACGGGTAGGAACTATGGCTCAATAATTGGGAGCTATGTTACGGGCAGCGTGTCCGGTGTAAATTCCGTAGGTGGGCTAACGGGTAGGAACTATAGTGCAATAGTTGAAAGCTATGCTACGGGCAGTGTGTCCGGTGTACATTCTGTAGGTGGTCTGGTAGGCCAGAACTACGGCGTAATTGAAAGAAGCTATTCCCACGCTCGTGTGTCCGGCAATCATGTTGTCGGTGGACTCACAGGCGGCAACCACGACCGCGGCGTTATAAAGGAGAGTTACGCCACTGGCGGAGTAACGGGGACCAATGTGGTCGGCGGGCTTACAGGCGAAAACTTCGGCGGCACTGCCCAGATATTCAAAAGCTACGCCACCGGTAGGGTGTCGGCTGATGAAAGTTGGGCAGGGGGATTGGCGGGAACTAACCACGGCGCCATCAACGCAAGTTATGCCACGGGCTACGTAAGGACAGACCATGGAGGGCAAGTGGGGGGATTGGTCGGAGATAACACTGGCTTCATCTTCGCCGCCTATTCGGTAGGCAGAGTGCGAGGAAATGGAGAAGTCGGCGGGTTGGTCGGAGGGAACACCGGCACAATCCAAGAGAGTTTATGGGACACAACAACTTCAGACACTTTTCTAGGAGTAAGAAGCGACGACCGAAATGGCGACGGAAAGATCAGGGGCAGGGACGATGAGTACAAAACGCGAGGCGCCACCGGGCGTAAGAGTGCCTCGTTGAAATCCCCCACCGACTATACGGGAGTATATCACGCCTGGAATATAGACTATGATAATGAGGACGGGGACCTTAATGACAGCACGGGCAAAGACGACGTATGGGACTTCGGCACATCGCGCGACTACCCTCTGCTGAAAGCTGACTTAGACGGCGACGGCATTGCGACATGGTGGGAGTTCGGCAGGCAGCACGGCAGCAGGCAAATTCCGACGCCCACGCCTACGAACACTCCGACAGCGACATTCACGCCTACGAACACTCCGACGGCGACGCCCACGCCTACGAACACCACGACGCCAATGCCCACCCATACTCCGACACATACGGCGACCGCCACGCCAACGCCAACACCGACGGTTTCGCCCACGTCAACTATCACAGCGACGCCCACGCCAACTGCCACTTTCACTGCCACTTTCACTGCCACGCCAGCGGATACGCCTATACCTATACCTACGCCGACACCCGCTCATACGCCTGAGCCTACAAGCACACCGTTACCGACTTCGACGCCCGTTCCAAGCGCAACACCTGCGCCGCCGACGCAAACGCCTGTAATAATAGTGGTGACGGCTACCCCCATGCCGGATACTGCGCCAAGCGGCGGCTGCAACGCAGTAACCATGCTGCCAATGGGAGCGGCCGCGGCAAATCTGATGCTGCTTATAGCGCCGTTGAGCATTCTCGGGGGCGTGAAATACGCGAGACGGCGACGGCGAACCCCCGAAAGATCGCCGTGAGCGGAGGATAACATCGATGGACAGGATTTTATGTTCAGGGGAGGACAACAACAATGAACGAAATCATCTACGCATCCGCCAAGACGATGGCTCAGGCGATTCAGGACAGGGAAGTTTCGGCGGTCGAACTCGTTGACGCGCATCTGGCGCGCATCGAGGATGTGAACCCGGCGCTGAACGCGGTGGTGATGCTTGCGGCTGACAGAGCGCGAGTGGAGGCTGCCGAAGCGGATACAGCCCTCGCTCGTGGCGAGAGCAAGGGCGCGCTTCACGGCGTTCCTTTCACGCTGAAGGATTCGATAGACACCGAGGGCGTCATCACGACCGGCGGCACGCTCGGCCGCAAGCATTATGTACCTGATGCGGACGCGACGGTTGCGGCGCGTTTGCGCGCAGCCGGTGGCATCCTGCTGGGTAAGACGAACACGCCTGAGCTTACTTATGCGGGCGAGACGGACAATCTCGTATATGGTCGAACGAACAACCCGTTCGACCTAAGCCGCGCACCCGGCGGCAGCAGTGGCGGCGCGGGCGCTATCGTATGCTGCGGAGGCGCAGCGTTCGACATCGGCAGCGACACCGGTGGCAGCATTCGCGGCCCGGCGCACTACTGCGGCATAACCGGAATAAAGCCGAACTCAGGGCGTGTGCCGCGCACAGGGCATATCGTGCCGCACGGTCTTGGCGCGGTTGACTCGCTGACGCAGAACGGACCGATGGCGCGCTATGTCGAAGATCTGGCGCTCATCATGCCCATCATATCCGGTCCCGACTGGAACGACCCGCACATCGTTCCCATGCCGCTTGGCGATCCCGCGGATGTAGATATAAGCGGGCTGCGAGTCGCCTTCTACACACACAACGGCGTGAATACGCCGACACCGGAGATAATAGCTGCGGTTAGGACGGCTGTCTCGGCGCTTGACGATATGTGCGCTTCGGTGGAGGAGGACCTGCCGCGTGCCATACCGGACAATCCTGACATCAACAACCGTCTAAGTCAGGGTAACGGTCAGGCGGGAGCGCGTCGCCTGCTGGAAAAGTACGGCACTTCGGAGACGCATCAGTGGATTACACGACTGTTGGAAAAGGCGAGTGAGAACACCGTCTCCGTTCAGGAATATACGGCAGTGCTGGAGGAGGTGGACGCCTACCGCAGCGATATGCTGCGCTTCATGGAGAACTACGATGTCATCATATGCCCGGTGTCATCGTTCGCAGCCCTCCCGCACGGCGAATCTATGACGGACGAAAAGCGAATAGGCATAGGCTACACATCTACATATAACATCACGGGCTGGCCCTCGACTGTGGTACGCGGCGGGACTTCGCCGGAAGATCTGCCCATCGGCGTACAGGTGGTGGCGCGTCCGTGGCGAGAGGATGTCTCGCTTGCCGTGGCGCAGTACCTCGAAGGCGCACTCGGTGGGTGGCAGAAGCCGTCCATGTGAAGCCGCCCATGTGAAGCCGCTCATGTAAGGACGACATCGGAATTGACAGGGTCTAGGACGATCGAGGTTTTCCAATGACATCGCGGACTGCGCTGGCAATTGCACCAATTCTGGTTGCGCCAATTCTGATTGTTCTGGCAGCAGCGCTTCTGCCTTATGAAATCGCGAATACTCGGATTGCGAACGCGCAGTCCCCGATCGACTATGATTTGAACGATGACGGCCTAATCGAAATCACATACCTGGAGCAACTTGATGCCATACGCTGGGACCCGGAAGGCAGCGGGCATGTGGACGATGCCTATGCGGGGGACGCCTATGAATCCGCGTTTCCCAACGCTGAAGACGGCATGGGATGCGACGAATTCTGTGTTGGTTACGAACTGACCCGCAACCTTGACTTCAACGGCGACGGCAGCTACGCATCGGGTTCGGTCAACAGAGACTGGACGAGTGGAGACGGCTGGCTGCCCATCGACGGCTTCTCTGCCATCTTTGTGGGCAACGGCAACACGATCGCAAATCTTTACATCAAGCGACCGGGCGACTCCGACACGGGAAGTACAGGGCTATTCGGCTTCGCAAGGAGTGAATCGCACATCGACGGAGTAGGCTTGCTGGCGGTCGGTATTCTCGGCGGCAACAACGTTGGCGGACTGGTCGGGCAGAACGAAGGAACAGTTACCGAGAGTCATGTTCAGGGAAATGTACGGGGGCTGAATAATGTCGGGGGCTTAGTCGGGCTCCAGTACGGCGCAGTCAGCGGCAGCCACTCCTCCGGAGTAGTCTCCGGAAGTACGAACGTAGGCGGCTTGATCGGGAAAATCGGCGGCGCCTTTGCCGTAACTCTCAGCTACTCCAACGCATTTGTGACAGGGCTCGATCTGGTTGGCGGACTGGTAGGCGTGAACTACGCAGGTCCGATAATTCGATGCTACGCGACAGGGAGAGTGAAGGGAAGGGGAAGCATCGGCGGGCTGGTGGGTCGCAACTGGGGAACCGTCACCGCGACATATGCCACGGGGAGTGTGCATGGCAACCTGCTCACCGGCGGTCTGATTGGCGCGAATGAAGGCACGCTCAACTCCAGCTACGCAACAGGCTGGGTCAGCGGCAAAGACCATTCCGGTGGTTTGGCAGGGAGCAACGGAGGGACTGTCTTCGGCAGCTATTCGATAGGAAGAGCAACGGGATTGCGAGCCGTTGGCGGTCTGATAGGAAATAACGACGGCAAAATTATTGACAGCTACTGGGATACTGATAAGTCTCGCACCTTTGTTGGCGTTCGCAACAATGTGAGCGGCGCAAAAGGGCTTAGATCCAAGCGACTGCGAGCGCCCACCGGCTATTCGGGCATATACGACGACTGGAATATAGATACCGACAACGCCGATAGAGACAATAAAGAAAGCACTGGCAGAGAAGACCATTGGGACTTCGGC
>JAGGDZ010000152.1 GCA_024648655.1 Chloroflexota bacterium
GCTTCGCTTCACCATCTCGCCTATGTCCAGGCACAACCGCACCTCCATGTCCATCGGATTGCCGATGTAGAAGTGTCCTGCGTCCTCGCTGCCAAACACCGTCTGGATGTCTTCCTCGGATGCGAGCGACACTCGCGAAAAGTGCGGCGGTATCGTTTTTGCCGGCTGAGCGGCGCTCATCGTATCGGCGCCGATAATCAGCATCGGCTCTACCATAATGGTATTGTACGCTACGGTGCCGCTCATCACCTGTGCCACGAGCGGGCTGGACACATCAGGCGGCGCAGAAGTAATTCCATCGTCCGTTGACTCAAGCTCAATCTCGGTCAGCACTCCCAGAAAGCGATTGCGCTGCCCCTGGATGCTCACGAATGTACCCACCTTGATGTCCTCGATGGACACGCCATCATCCAACCGTACCTTGACGCCCTCGCTCAGAGATCCGGATACGACCATGCCCAGAGGCTGTCGGCCGTCCGCGAATTCGAGATACCTGCCGTTTGCGCCGTTCATTCCAGACTCCTCAGAATCCCGCTCAGTCTCGGAAGTTGCCCTGACAGCGAGCCTGCCAGGCTCTTGCCCGCACTCACCAGATACTCATGCGCGTCGGCATGCGCCGCTCCCGCATGCCGCAGAAACGACGCGATCACGTGGTCCGGCCCGTTCATCGGCGCATTCAGCAGCGTAGCAAGGAACTCATGCGAACCGCTGAACTCCTTGAGTTCCGTAGCATCGCACTCTCGCACGAACGAGTACATTCGTGGCGCGTTCAGCGGCGGATACCTCCTAATGTTGCCACCGTTCCTGTAGCCGACAACAATCGCTCGGAACTGCGTGTGCAGCAGCCTCTCGATCTGCGGGTTGCTGCACATCACCTCTGCCTCTGTGCTGGCGTTCATGCCGCGAGGAATGGCAGCGCGGCTAGGGTCTATGCTTTGCGTAGTTGCGTCGCACACGATACCGTAGGTCTGCGTCTGCTCCCCGCACAGCACGAGGCTTCCGATGGCGGGCGCCTCGTACAGCCTGTAGCATTGGGCAGTAAACTCGGAAGTCGATGCCGCAATGACTTCTCCGATTCTATTCATGCACCTTCATGCCCTACATCACTATATCCATCTTCGCATCTTTGACATATTCTTCTCGGATGAGTACACTGGCAGCCCTTGCCGTTCTAGAGCCGCTGCGATCAACTCCACGAAATACTGCCTGTCTGCTCCCGTCACCACCGCCTGCTCATGCGCCTCTTTCAACG
>JAGGDZ010000444.1 GCA_024648655.1 Chloroflexota bacterium
TTCGTAGCTCTGGCCGCGATGGGTTCAGGCCGTGACGCTGAGGCCATGCAGGGTGTCTCCCCCATTACGATCATGGAGGTCATGGGTCGCGACGCGGGATGGCTAGCGGCTGGTTCCGCGCTGGCACGCTGCGAAGAGAGAGAGAGACGCGCCACACATCATCTGTGTGCCGGAGGTCCCGGTCACAGAGGACGAGCTGCTGGCTCGCGTTGAGGACGCCTACGCGAATTACGGCTTCTGCGTGGCTGTCATCTCAGAGAATATTAGAGACCCCGATGGTCTCCCTCTGGGAGGGCATGACGCCCCCTGGTTTATCGACGACTTCGGTCATCCCTACTACGACAGTCCCGCAAGGTACCTTGCGGGTCGCATAAGCCGGTCGCTAGGTGTCCGCGCCCGATACGAGAAGCCCGGCACAATACAGCGCTCATTCATCCAGGCAGCCTCTGAGTCCGACCTGGCCGAGGCTGAGATGGCGGGTAGGGCGGCTGTGTCAGCGATACGAGAGGGTAGGAGGGGAGCCATGATAACTCTGGAACGCGACGATACCCGCGATTACAATTGCTATACCGGCATCGCCGCTCTCGAAGAGGTCGGAGGCAGGGTCAGGCCAGTGCCGGACTCGTTTCTGTCGAAAGGCGAGGCATTCGTAACACAGGACTTCATCGACTACCTGAAGCCCCTGGTGGGACCGTTGCCAGTCATTGGCCGGCTAATCTGAACCAGAAACCGCAGCTCAGCGGCATCGAGAATCGGAGGTATATCATGAGCCTGCTTTTGAAGAAACCGGTTCTCATAATCCTGGTGGTCGTAGCTATCCCTGTCCTGGCCTTTGCGTGGTGGTTGCTCTCGCCTCTCTTCTTGGACACGACGGTCAACGAGGAGTTCCCATTCTCAGCGACCGCCGATATGCCTGCCGGGGTCACTAAGCAGGAAGCCGAGGACATCATGGAGGGCATGGCGAAGATCAACATGGAGGCGGTCGAGCCTATGCCGGAAAAGATGACGGAGGCGATAGCGCTGGCCTCTGGAAAGTTCAGGGACGGTGACAGCTTCCACAAAGGCAGCGGTGATGTCAGCCTGTACCGGCTGGACAGTGGTGACGCCGTTTTGAGGTTTGAGGACCTG
>JAGGDZ010000007.1 GCA_024648655.1 Chloroflexota bacterium
CGCCAACGAAGTCCCAGGGGTCAACCGAGTGGTGTACGACATCACCAGCAAGCCTCCCGGCACAATCGAGTGGGAGTGATTCAGCCTGTGCCTTCGCAAGATAACGCAGTATCCAGAGAAGACTTCGTATCCGCGGTCTCACGCCTGGCTGAAAGCGTGTACGATTTCCATACCCGCTTCGACATACCGACCATAAACGCAAAAACTGCTGAGAGGGATGTTTTCCCCCGCCTATGTACTCGCCTCGCCTTCCTGATGGAAGAGACCGGCGAGCACGCCAGAGAGATTAATCAAGGCGCTCTTCACCGTGCAGCGGATGAAATGGCAGATGTGGCATTCGTCGCCATGGGCACTCTGCTCGAGATGGACACGCTAGGCGCGATCGCTTGCTACGATGTAGCTAACAAAAACGACGAGAAGACGCTGCACACGCACACGGTCGAGCCTTCCTCCGGTAAATTGGTTAAGAGGACGCAGGCGAAGTGAAAATCCTTGTAGTTGGCAACGGCGCGCGCGAGCACGCCATCACATGGAAGCTGTCCCAAGGTCCTTCGGTCAGCCGTCTCTATGTCGCGCCGGGCAATGCCGGCACTCATCCGATCGCAACTAATGTGCCTATCGGTGCTGAGGACATCGCCACCCTGATCGACTTCGCCTCAAATAACGCCATAGACTTGACGATAGTTGGCCCTGAAGCCCCTCTCGCCGCAGGTATCGTCGATAGCTTTACAGCCGCAGGTTTTCCGGCGTTCGGCCCGACTCAGGCAGCCGCACGCATCGAGGGCAGCAAATCATTCGCCAAGGCGCTGATGGCAAACTGTTCAATACCAACAGCAGCCTACGAGACGTTCACAGACTTCGAGCGAGCGAGCGCATACCTCGACAGCTGCTCGATTCCTATCGTCGTCAAGGCGGACGGTCTAGCCGCGGGAAAGGGTGTAACCGTAGCGCGGACCCGAGACGACGCTCGCGCAGCCTTATTTGATTCGATGGTGGACCGTCAGTTCGGCGACGCCGGCGACTGCGTGGTCATCGAAGAATTCATGGAGGGCCAAGAGGTTAGCGTGTTCGCTTTCGTTGACGGCGAGCACGTTTCTCCCATGGTCGCCGCTTGCGACTACAAGCGCGTGTGCGACGGGGACACAGGGCCCAACACAGGCGGCATGGGCAGCTTCAGCCCGCCGCTGCCGCAACACTGGAACGCGGATATAGAAACTCTCGTCCGCACCAGCATCATGGAACCTGTAACAAAGGGACTAGTTGACATCGGTTGCCCCTATCGAGGCGTCCTATACCTTGGCATGATGCTAACCAAAGACGGACCGAAAGTCGTAGAGTTCAATTGTAGGTTTGGCGACCCCGAAACTCAGGTCATACTGCCGCGCCTTAAGTCCAACCTCTCTGAGATTCTTTATGCAACGGCGCGCGGTGAACTCGAGGACATCCGGATCGAATGGGACGACCGCGCATGCGTCGGTGTGGTAGCAGCGTCCGGCGGCTACCCTGCTTCTTACGCAACCGGATATCCAATCAGCGGACTCAC
>JAGGDZ010000473.1 GCA_024648655.1 Chloroflexota bacterium
TAGGGCACAGGCTGGTGCAGTCCGGGCGCTCGGTGCTGTTCATCCCAGCGTACCGCCTGGTGCAGGACATGCTAGCCGCCAAGCGCGACCTTGATCTGCCGCGGATGCTGCGTAAGCTCGATAACTTCGATCTGCTGGTCATAGACGACCTGGGCTACCTGCCGCAGGGCGGTAAATTAGGTTGACGCGGTACAAGGGGAACCTCTTAAAACCAAGGAAACCATGCGCTCCAGCCGTCTCTGGCACTTGACTTGAAGTGTTCGATCTTGTGCATGGGACGAATGTGTCCGACTCTCAATTCACACAGGCGAGCTTCGATTTCCGTACTCTTGTATCCTATGCCGGCGGATGCGCACAGGAGAGATTTGGCAAGAATATCGGTCGGTGTGCAAGGCAGGGGACTACATCAAGATGTCTTCTATCGTCGCTTCTGTGGATACCACCTCGTGCCCCTCCAGTTCTTCGCGAACCTGACGGACGAATTATCTGGATTGACCGTCCTCCTGCACCTGTAAGCACTGCCTAGCCAGCCTTCGACCTCCAGCGGTGACTCACTCCCAGTCGAATAACTTCGGTGTAGCCCGCTTCTACATTATTGTAATTGAGTCTAGGAGGAGTTGTGTAATTATCATATTCGTCCTCACCGAAAGAAAGATGTGAGGTAAGGAAGTTACCGATCATGCCTCCTCTGTCGTTGAAATCGGTGTCCAGAAGCATCGCGGCGATCTCCCAGTTGATGTAATTTCTACTCCATGTGTCCCTGTCTATCAGACCACGGTCACAGTGGCGGCGCACAAGTTACTGTCTCGGATACGCGAGCGCCCTCGACGTACCCTCATTCTCAGGTCGTATTCGGGCGACCATTGCAGTTCTCCTATTAAACTGCGAGCATTAGCCCTATCCGTTCTCCGGATGCACAATGGCCACACCTATGACCTCCAGAGATGAACGAATACTGCCCTTTCGTTCTATTTCCTCAAGCTTTGATCGAGTCTCACCTTCGAGTCTGCGATTCCAGCCATCGAACATGGTTCTAAGCCTCGGGTTGAGATCATCTCTGGACAGCTGGCGCTGGTTTCGGCTGAGCAGGCGCTCGTTGTGCGAAATGACCGCCTGTTTCGCCTTGTTTGTCAGAATGCTGTCACGGGAACCAAAGACGCTGGAAACGCTCTCAAAATCCGATAAGAGAACCTGCTCAGCCTTCGCTGCCAGTCGCTCTATCTCTATTCCTGAATTCTCACTCTGATATTCGCTGTTGGACATCGCTCGAAGTAGCGACTGTGCTTGCTTAATTTCAATCGGGTTGACCATCTCACTTCTGCAATCCACAGCGGCACAGAGCAACTCGACGCGATTCGTATAGCCCTCAAGTGAACCAACTGCCCAAACCAGTAAAGTTGGTTCTTGCACCATTTGAGCCGGCACCGTACCAGCTGACCACGGCGTTTCCGACGGCGATTCTCGCTGCAGGTGTCTCACGAGCAACACTAGAGGGTGCCGTGCATG
>JAGGDZ010000145.1 GCA_024648655.1 Chloroflexota bacterium
TGAACCGTACATCCGCAGGAGGGCTATTAGGCACCTTGAGAAGGGTCGTATCGTGCTCTTCGCCGCTGGAACAGGCAACCCTTTCGTCACAACTGACACCGGAGCCGCTCTGCGAGCAGTAGAGATCAGCGCGGATGTTCTGCTCATGGCCAAGAACAACGTTGACGGCGTCTATGAAGCCGATCCCATCACCAACCCGGGCGCCAGAAAGATTAAGCACCTAACTTATTTTGAGGCCCTCGAAAAGCGTTTGGGCGTGATGGACACAACCGCACTGTCGCTGTGCATGGACAACGACGTCCCTATTATAGTATTTGATCTTTTCAGACAGGGCAGTCTCAGGAGAATCATCCGTGGTGAGGCCCTCGGCTCGATAGTCTCTTCGGATGGCAATGTCAAGGTGAGTTGACCGCTCAATAGTGAGCGGCAGTCGACTATACTTAGCCTCATCCATTCTACTGTCGGAGGTTATGGGACATGGCAGACGTTGATGTTGATGAAGTTCTCGACGATACCAGTTCAAGAATGGAGAAGTCGGTAGTTGCCTTGGAACGGGAGCCGGGTAGTATCAGGACAGGAAGAGCCTCGCCCAGACTGGTCGAAAACCTTCTGGTTGACTACTACGGCGTTCCTACACCCTTGAATCAGATCTCCTCTATAACCGTCCCTGAGGCTAGGCTGCTAATGATCCAGCCGTGGGATAGGACGGCAATGAAAGAGGTCGAAAAGTCGATCATGAAGTCGGACCTCGGCCTGATGCCCAATAGCGACGGGACAGTAATCCGCATCTCTATTCCACCGCTCACCGAGGACCGCAGGCGCGACCTCGTCAGGCTGGTCGGCCGCAAGGTCGAGGATGGCCACATCGCAGTGCGTAACATTCGCCGGTCGGGCATCGAGAGCTTCCGCTCGATGGAACGAGGCAAGGAATTGTCTCAGGACGAGTCTCGCAGAGCGCAGAGCGATCTGCAGGAAATCACGAACCTCTACATAAGTCAGATGGACGATATGAAGAGGGACAAAGAGCAAGAGGTCATGGAAGTTTGA
>JAGGDZ010000029.1 GCA_024648655.1 Chloroflexota bacterium
GGCGGGTGCCTTCCTTAGCTCCGTTCATGATGCGGAACTCCAGAGGGTCGATGTCGAGCTTGCGACATATATCGTCGATGACCTGCTCGGAGGCGAATGCCGCGCCGGGAGCGCCGGGCGCACGGTACGCAGTCGTCTTGGGCTTATTGTCAACGACATCGTATCCGTCGAGCCGGAGGTTGTCCACGTCATAGGGGGAGTAGATGCAGTTCATCGCTGCGCCGACTGGAGAGCCGGGATATGCGCCCGCCTCATATTTCAGATCTGCCTGCACCGCGGTCAGCTTGCCCTCGTTAGTCGCGCCTATCTTGACCCACATATAGCTGCCGGACGTGGGGCCGGAGCCTTCAAGTACGTCGGCGCGGCTCATCGTGACCTTTACGGGGTGGCCGCTCTTGCGCGAGAGTGCGGCCGCGACAGGCTCAAGGTATATGGTGGTCTTGCCGCCAAAGCCGCCGCCGATTTCCATGGGGACGACTTTGATGCGCGAGTGTGGAATGCCCAGCACAGCTGCGGTTCTGTCTCGGATCTGGAAGTGTCCCTGCGAGCTGCACCATATTGTGATTCTGCCGTCTGTCTGCCACCAGGCGGTCGCGGTGTGCGGCTCGATATATCCCTGGTGTACCGTCTTAGTGCGGAAGGTCTTCTCCACGATGATGTCGGCTTCGGCGAAACCCTTTTCGACATCACCGAGTGTCATTACCGAGTGGCTGGCGACGTTGCCCTTGTAGTTCGCGTGGAGCTGGGGCGCGCCGTCGGCTATGGCTTCCTCGACAGTTGTTACTGCGGGCAGGACCTCGTATTCGACGTCGATAAGCGAGAGGGCTTCCTCCGCCGCGTGGGCGCTCTGCGCGGCGACGGCGGCGATTGCCTGCCCCTTGTACAGCGCCTTTTCGCCGGCGAGTATGTTGTTGCTGAGGTGCTTCAGGTTGACGGGGGGACCGGCGACGATCACGCGCGCCTCGTCCGGCGCTTCGGCGAAGTCTGCCGAGGTTATGACGGCGAGCACTTCAGGATGAGCCTCAGCCTTGCTAGTGTCTATGGACAGGATGTTGGCGTGGGCGTGTGGGCTGCGGAGCACCTTTCCGTGCAGCATGCCGGGCAGGTTCATGTCCGCGCCGTAGAGCGCCTTGCCGGTTACCTTGTCGTAGCCGTCGTGCCGGACGGGGCGTGTTCCGACTACATTGTATTCTTTGGTGGATAGGACGATGTTGGATGCCATCAGCGACTTGACCTCCGTGAGTAGTGTGTGATTGGGGTTCATTGTGATTGGGGTTCATTTTGCAGGCGCATTGTAACACATTAGCAGTGTAGTGGAATGGCTCAAGCCGTTAAGAATGAGTTCAAGCCGTTAAGAATGGGTTAATGGTGTGTTAGTATGCGTTCGATCCGCAAGTGGGAGGGACGACAATGCCTCGGATACCCAGGCGAGAGACTGTCCGTGAAGAGGGCGTGAATGTCCTGCTCAATCAGATATTGCGCGGGCATGGCTTGTCGGCGAAAGCCGAACGACGCAGGCGCAACGCCATTCCCGACATTCAAGCTGCGCTGAAAACTGGCGATACCGTATTGCTGGAATGCAAGTGGGACGATTCGACCGCCGCGCTTGAAAATCAGCTCGACGAACGCTTGGAGCAATCTCCTGAGGCACTGGCTGTGGTTGGCATTCTCTATCCGGAAAGCCTGAAGTATGCCGAAGACACGCAAAGGGAGTTGGAAGCTGCTGAGCTGCGATGGTGGCTGCATGGAACACGCGGCGAGCGTTTGCCCGATATACGCATGCGTTCAGGAACTCCGCGCGACCTTGCCGACCAGTTGCGCGTTCTACCATTGGAGCTTGAAGGCGTCGATAGGGTTGTCGCCGCGGCCGGAGTTGTGGAGTACGGCGTGGAGCAGGCGGCACAGCGTATATCGGAGCACGCGCGCCTTTCGAGGCGCATCCCGGACATAATCGCGCAGACTGACCAAGAGAAGAACCGTGCCGCCGCCCTACGCATCGGCTGTCTTGTAGTATTCAACGCGCTGGCGTTTCAGAACCGCCTTTCGACAGAGGATGGGGATGTTCAGACTGTTGGTGAGGCTTGGCGCAAAGGGTTGGACGGGCTTTACGACGCGTGGCGTTATATCTGCGACAACATAGACTATGTGCCTGTGTTCGAACTGGCAGCAGACATTATAGATGCGCTGCGCGACGGTCCTTCAGACCTGCACCATGCGGCGATAGCCCCTCTGATAAAGGCGATGGAGGACACGAGCAGCTTGGAAGGGCATGACCTGTCAGGCAGGCTGTTTCATACTCTTCTAACGGATGCTAAGTTCACGGGTGCATATTACACATCGGTTCCGGCTGCAACGCTGCTTGCGCGGCTGGTGTTTCAGGGCTGGCCCAAAGGCGTGGACTGGAGCGACCATGAGTTTCCCGCGTCGCTGAATGTGGCGGACTTGGCTTGCGGTACGGGGACGCTGCTCATAGCTGTGGCGTCCGAGGCGGAGCGGCGGCATACGGCGGCAGGTGGGCAGAACGCCGCCGCGCTGCACAAGGCAATGGTGGAGCAGGCTTTGCACGGCTACGATGTGCAGTTGTCAGCCGTGCATTTCGCCGCCACCAGCCTTGCGATGCTCAACCCGCACATTCAGTTCGACCGCATGAACCTGTACGTGATGCCACTCGGCGTTGAGGGCGACAGCGTTTCGCTTGGGTCGCTGGACTTTCTGAGACAGGATGAGGTTGCGGTTCAATTCGCGCTGTCCGAAGACGACGCAGGCATTGCAGTCGGACAGGCTGAACGGGTATCGGGCGGCGGCAGTCGGGGAGTGGATGAGGGGGTGACGGCGCGGCTACCC
>JAGGDZ010000324.1 GCA_024648655.1 Chloroflexota bacterium
ATGTCTGAAGCTCTCTGTAAGGGATTCCGATACTCCGATATTGCTCAATATTTCAATTGTCGTCTCCCAAAAATCATCGATGGATGATATAGGATAGAACCAGTCTGTGCCCTCCTCGATGAGTGGATTAGCTACGAAATCCTCAAATTCTGTGTAAAGTGGTTCCCCCAATTCCAGAAACTCACCGAAGATTTCCGACGCATTTCGGGTACGTTCGTAACCTAATTCGAGAATGTCCGCGTATTCGTCGTCGATCATACTGTGTTCATGATTACCTCGTAGATCCTCCGCAAGTGCACGCACCAAGTCCTTTGCGACATTTCGGTTCGTGTGAAGATGTACTGCAAGTTCAACTGGCGTTGATATCATCTTGGCTTGGTTCCTTGTGGGATTTGGTTTCCTCGACTGTTTTTGATTCTTCTTAAGGAAGCGTGTATCGCCTACACCAGCTCCAGGTACTTCAGGCCGGAGCCGGTGTTTAGCAGCAGTATCCGCTGGTCGGCTCCGAGCTGCTCTGCGGCCAGCAGCTTTTCGAGCGCGGCGGCTGTGGCCGCGCCCTCTGGGCAGATGAACATCCCCTCGAGTTGGGCCACCCTGCCCATGTAGTCTCGTATCTCGTCGTCGCTGACTGTGAGCGCGCCGCCGCCGCTCTCTCGTATCGCGCCCAGGATGAGGTAGTCGCCGATCGCCGAGGGCACCCGAATGCCAGCGGCTACTGTCTGCGCGTCCTGCCAGGGCTCCGCGAACTCGGCGCCCTGCTCGAATGCGCGCACTATCGGAGCGCACCCCTCTGACTGCACCGCGAACATCCTCGGTCTCTCGCTGCCGATCCAGCCCATCGCCTCCATTTCGTCGAACGCCTTCCACATTCCGACGATACCGGTGCCTCCGCCTGTCGGGTAGATGATCGCGTCTGGCAGTGTCCAACCGAGCTGCTCCGCGATCTCGTAGCCCATCGTCTTCTTGCCCTCAACCCTGTACGGCTCCTGGAGCGTGGATATGTCGAACAGACCCTCCTCGGCGGCGCGCTCGCGGCTCATTACACCGGCGTCGCTTATCAGGCCGTCGATGAGGGTTAGCTCACCGCCCGTAATGACGACCTCTTTCCGATTGGACTCTGGCGCATCCTTCGGCATGAACACGTAGGAGTCGATGTCTCCCTTCGCCGCGTAGGAAGTCATCGCGCCGGCTGCGTTGCCGGCCGAGGGCATGGTGATCTTGGAGATGCCCAGCTCTTTGGCCTTCGAGACAGCGGCTGAAAGCCCTCGCGCCTTGAACGACGCGGTCGGATTGACACCCTCGTCCTTGATGAGCAGGTCTGAGCAGCCCATTTCTGGACCAAGCCTCTTGGCCTGGAACATCGTTGTGAACCCCTCGCCGAGTGTGATCACGTTCGGCGAGGGGTTCA
>JAGGDZ010000083.1 GCA_024648655.1 Chloroflexota bacterium
TCGGCGACCGCAGCATCGCCGGCGGCGACGGCGCCGAGCCGACGATTACGCGCCAGCTTCTGCCATTGCTGGACAAGGGCGACATCATCACCCATCTGTTCAGCGGCAATCCGGGGCGCATCATCGACAGCGACGGCAATGTCATTCGCGAGATTATCGAAGCGCAGAATCGGGGCGTATTCCTCGACACGGCGCACGGGCGTCAGAACTTCAGCTTCGATGTAGCAAAGGCGGCGCTCGACCAGGGCGTGCAGCCACGCAGCATCAGCACCGACATGACGCCGCCGGGACGCATGAACACCGTGCATAGCATGACGGAGATGCTCGCGCGCTTCATGGCGCTGGGCTTTTCGCTGGAAGACGTGATTCGCATGACGACCGCGAACCCCGCGCAGGCACTCGGCATGGAGGACACGCTCGGCTCACTAGCGGTAGGCAGACCCGCCGACGTCAGCGTGCTGAAAGAGGAAACCGGCGACTGGCTGTTCCATGACACGGAGGGCAATTCACTTCGCGGCGACAAGGCGCTCGTGCCCGTAGTTACCGTCAAGGGCGGCGAGCCATACTCGCCCGACTGGGGACCGCGCCCGTGGGGATGGCTGCCCGACTCAGCATCTTGACATCTACGCTCGCGGGAAATGTCCTACCCATGCATTCGCATAGGAGGAGGCGATGTTCTCCACGTCTGCGCGTTCAGGTCAATTGCTGCGGGGGCAGCATTGCCAGCAGGTCATCTTCGGTCAGTACCTCAACCTCAAGTCGTTGTGCGTCCGCGAGCTTCGACCCGCCGCCCTCGCCTGCCACCAAGTAGCTTGTGTTCTTGCTCACGCTGCCGCTCACCGCGCCGCCGTACCGCTTTATCAGGTCCTGCGCCTGCGAGCGGCTGAACCGCTCCAGCCTGCCCGTAACCACGAAGCGCATGCCCACGAAAGGCTGCTCGGTAGGCATGACGCGCTCTTCGTCTTCGAGGCGCACTCCGGCTTCGCGCAGCTTCTCCACGACCTGCCTATTCGCTTCGTTGGCGAAATACGACGCCACGCTCTCCGCGATGCGGGGGCCAATGCTGTCAATGGCGATTAAGGCTTCCTCATCGGCAGCCATCAGATTGTCGATTGTCGTGAACTCGCGCGCCAGAAGTTCAGCGACCTCGCCGCCCACATGCCGTATTCCCAGCGCGACCAGAACGCGAGCCAGCGGTCGCTGCTTGCTCGCTTCGATAGCGTTCAGCAGGTTGGAGACGCTCTTCTGGCGCAAAGTTTCCGGCTGAAGCAAGTGCTTCCTGTTCACATAGAACAGGTCGGATTGAGCATCCACCAGCCCGTTCTCAAGGAAGTCCGAACCTATAACGGTGATGTGCGTTTGCGATCGCAGCTCAGCAAAGTGGTTGACAACCGCCTTTGCCGTTCGCGCGCTGACACCGTTTAGTTCGCCGATCTCCGGTTCACCCGCGCCCGATAAGGTGTTCATATCCCCAAAGCGTTCGGCGATGATGCCGGCGGACTTCTTGCCGACGGTCGGGATACCGCTGGCGGCTAGGGCGTCCGCGAAGGCGCGCGCTTTCGCAGCCTCGATGACATCCAGCAAGTTCAACCGCGCCAAATCGTTAGGCTTGAGATAATATATGTCCGCCACATCCTTAATCAGCTTTTGCCTTATCAGATACTCGCCCCACTTGATGCCCATTCCCTCGATGTCCATCGCACCACGGCTGACAAAGTGTTCCAGCAAGCGCACTAGTTGCGCGGGGCAGGACGCGTTGTAGCAGTAGGACATCGCTTCATCTTCCGGGCTGACAACCGGCTCGCCGTAGCTTGGGCAGGATTCGGGCATGCCGAACTCACGCTCGTCCCCGCTGCGCCTGTCTGCGATGACGCTAACCACCTGCGGAATGACCTCGCCCGCCCTCTCTACCACCACCCAGTCGCCGATTAGCAGGTCCTTGCTCCGAATATAATCTTCGTTGTGCAGCGTCGCCTGTCTGACTGTCGCGCCCGCGATGTTCACCGGCTTCAGCACCGCGTAAGGGTTGATGCTGCCCGTCCTGCCAACATTCACACGAATGTCGAGCAGCCGGGTAATCTCCTGCACTGCCGGGAACTTGTAGGCGACCGCCCAGCGCGGCTCCCTGCCCACGACGCCGAGATGTCGCTGGTAGTCTAGGTTATCGACCTTCACGACCACGCCGTCTGCGGCTGCGTCCAACCGTTCCTCATGACTCTGCACCCATCGGTCGTAGAAGGCTATCGCCTCTTCAGGACTATGCACCCGGCGGCTATCGTCGCTTACCTTGAGCCCCAGTCCCTTGAGGTATTGCAGCATCTCCCAATGCGTGGCTGGCACATCACCGCCCTCAGCGTAGCCGAGAGAGTATATGTAGATGTCAAGCGGGCGCTCCGCCGTATTGCGCGGGTCGAGCTGCCGCAGAGAGCCGGCAGCCGTATTGCGCGGGTTGGCATAAGTCTGCTCGCCTCTCGCCGCGCGCTCATCATTGAACTTTGCGAACAATGACTTCGGGAAATACACCTCGCCGCGCACCTCGATGCGCTGCGGAACATCGTCACTCAGCAGGCGCAGCGGGATACTCTTGATAGTTCGCAGGTTAGATGTTACATCCTCACCGACCATGCCGTTGCCGCGCGTCGCGCCCCGCACGAACATGCCGTTTTCGTAGGTGAGCGCAACCGCAAGACCATCGTACTTCAACTCACACACCATATCGAATGGCTCGCCCTCCAGCATATCCGAGACGCGCTTATGCCACGCCATAAACTCCGCATCGTCGAAGGCGTTCCCCAGACTAAACATCGGTCTGCTGTGTGTGACCTGCTCGAAACCGTCAGCAGGCGGCGCCCCCACTCGCTGCGTGGGTGAATCAGGCGTTACTAACTCAGGATGCTCCGCTTCTATCGCGCGCAGTTCGCGTATGAGCGCATCGTACTCACCATCGCCGATTTCGGGCGCGTCCAGCACATAGTAGCGATAATTGTGGTAGTTGAGCCGCTCGCGCAGTTCGGTGATGCGCTTAGTTATGTTCATGGTTGTCATGCGTTCACCGTTGGCTCGGACGTCTATAAGTAGGACGGTAGCCGTATTCATCAGCCACGTGATAGATATTTATCATCACTCGATGAAAGTTGCCCTCAAGAGTCTCGGGCATCTCTATCTCAACAGAATATAAACCCAGAATATAAGCCCAGAATATAAGCCGATGCTAACTAATGCCACCACAACCTTCAAGGTCGTTCTCGATACTCGCCTTTCTCATTTGGCGAAGCCGAAAAGTGGACGCACCTTTACAGGCTGGATATACTCATGAAATATCAATAAGTGAGGGATGACATTTTGCCCGAATCAAAAGAGTTCATGGAGTTCATCGCCAAGTATCCTCCGTTGCTGGCGATTGGAAATACGCCGATGGTCAAAATCGATGCCGACTTCGACATCGGCGGCGCGGAGATACACGTCAAATATGAGCACCTGAACCCGGGCGGCTCAATCAAAGACAGACCCGTGCTGCGGATGCTGGGCGAGGCTATCCTTGCGGGCGAGCTGACGAAGGATAAATCCATCATAGACGCGACTTCGGGCAATGCAGGCATCGCCTACGCCATGATCGGCGCGGTGCTGGACTACGGCGTAACGCTGGTCATGCCGAAGAACGCCAGTGAAGAGCGCAAGAAGCGGCTCATCGCACACGGCGCGGAGATTATCTACACCGACCCCATGCTCGGCTATGACGAGGCGCTCTACGAGGTCAAGCGCCGCTACGAGCAAGATCCGGACAAGTATTACTACAGCGACCAGTATAGCAACCCAAACAACCCGCAGGCGCACTACGACACCACTGCCGAGGAGATTCTGCGGCAGGTGCCCGACATTACGCACTTCGTCGGCGGCGTAGGCACCGGTGGCACAATTTCAGGCGTGGGACGGCGACTCAAGGAGCACAACCCCGAAATCAAGGTCATCAGCATCGACCCTCCCGAATGGCCCGGCGTTGAAGGTCTGAAGCCCCTGAGCGCGGGGCACATAATCCCCGACACCTTCGACTCGTCGGTTGTGGATGAGATGCTGCAAATTGATGTGGATGCCTCTTATGCGATGTCCCGCAGGCTGTCGCAAGTCGGACTCTTCGCCGGCCAGTCGTCCGGCGCATATGTGCAGGGCGCCTACGAGATTGCCAAGCGCGACCGCAGCGGGAAAATCGTAACCATCTTCAACGACATCGGCGAGCGTTACTTCAGCACCGGCATGTGGGGATAGGAAGTCCTCCGGTTCGTCAGTATTTCAGCCTATCAGCGATGGGATTGGCATGGATGGAGGGGGAAGATGGCGTTGACTAATGAGAAAGCCCTAATACGAGAAGATGAGTTGTACGATAGATATGCCAAGCCGCTCGAGGCGGAGCGCTAGGCGAGTACATAGCCATGTCCTCGACGTCCGTGTCATACGGCGCTTCTCGGTTACACTGGACCGGTTACACTGGACCATGGGAGGCGCGTTATCGTAGAGCCGTAATCGGGTGAGTATGCAAAACGACGGACAGAATACAAAACGCGCGTCGAGGCAAGGTCTCGGTCGCCGCATCGTGAGCGCGTTTATGCCGTACTGGTTCAAGGTCTCGGTCGTGGGTGTGCTCATTCTGGTTACCGCAGGGCTGGGCGTCGTCAACCCTGTACTCATTCGTGTGGTGTTCGACTCCGCGCTCTTCCCGCCGTCCGGCGTGCCCGACCTCAATCTGCTCTGGATAATCGTGGGGGTGATGGCGGCAATCACGGTGGCGACCGGCGGACTCGGCATCGTCCAGACCTTCTACACCAACCAAGTCGGCCAGCGCGTGATGCGTGACCTGCGCGACCGCCTCTACGAGCACCTGCAAACGCTCTCCATAAGCTTCTTCACCGACACGCGCACCGGCGAGATACAATCGCGCGTGGCAAATGACGTGGGCGGCGTGCAGAATGTCGTCTCCAGCACCGTCTCTAATGTGCTCTCCAACAGCGTGATATTCATCAGTACACTCGTTGCCATGTTCATCCTCTCATGGGAGCTGACGGTCGTGTCGATGTTCACCGTCCCGATATTCGCGCTCATCTCTAAGTTCGTGGGAGCGCGGAGGCGCGCGGCGGCAGCGCGCACGCAGAAGTCGGCAGCTGAAGTCAGCGCCATCACGCAGGAAACTCTCTCCATTTCCGGCATGATGCTGTCCAAGCTATTCGGGCAGCAGCAGCGCGAAATTCAACGCTTCCACGACGAGAACGAGCAACTCGCCGATCTGACGCTCCAGCAGCAGATGACTGGGCGCGCTTTCTTTACCATCGTGCAGGTCTTCTTCTCTTTGACGCCCGTGATAATCTACCTCATCGCAGGCTACCTGCTGTCCGGCAGTGCAGCCTCCGGATTGACCGCAGGTACGATCATCGCCTTCACCACGTTGCAGTCGCGCCTCTTCTTCCCCATTGGCAGCCTGCTCCAAGTATCGGTCGAACTTCAGGGTTCGCTCGCTCTGTTCGAGCGCATATTCGGCTATCTCGACATCGAGCCGGAGATTGTGGACGCCGAGAATGCGATAACTCTCGCTCCTGAGCAGGTGTCGGGCAAGGTTACGCTTCAGGACGTTCGCCTGCAATACGGCCTTTCGGCAGAAGAACGCCTGGACGCCAGTATCAACGGCGTGCCCGCAAACGGCGCGGGCAGGCTTGCGCTGGACGGTGTGAGCCTCGAAATCGCGCCGGGCCAGCTTGCGGCGTTCGTCGGACCGAGCGGCGCAGGCAAGACGACCATCTCTTACTTGATACCGCGTCTGTACGATGTTACTGAGGGTGCAGTGAGCATCGACGACGTGGATGTGCGCGACATACGGCTGGCGTCCTTAGCGCGGCTCATCGGATATGTGTCGCAGGAGAGCTACCTGTTCCACGCCACGCTGCGCGAGAACCTGATGTACGGCGACCCGGACGCCACCGAAGAGCAGATGATAGCCGCGGCAAAAGCGGCATTCATCCACGACCGCATCCTCGAATTCCCCGACGGCTACGATACCATCGTTGGTGAGCGGGGCTACCGGCTGTCCGGTGGCGAGAGGCAGCGCCTGTCCATCGCCCGCGTCATTCTGCACGATCCACGCATCCTGATCCTGGATGAGGCGACCTCCGCGCTGGACACGGCGAGCGAGCGTTATGTGCAGAGGGCGCTTGAGCCGCTAATGAAGGAACGCACGACAATCGCAATAGCGCACAGGCTATCCACCATAATGTCCGCCGACGTGATATTCGCTGTGGACGAGGGGCGCATCGCACAGCATGGAACGCATGAGGAATTACTGGCAATGGGCGGGCTGTACGCGAACCTTTACGACGAGCAGTTTGACGGCGGGCGCGTTGAGTGCCGCTGCGAGGACGGTATCGTGCTGGTCAACGGCAGAGTGGTCGCGCAAATAGAGGGCGTTGCAGTTCCGGCGTAAGCGGAAATCTGATTCCGGTTTAGCAGAGGGCGTCTCAGTCCGTCATGCTTTATTCCCGCGTGTTATTCCCGTGTGTTATTCCTGCGTATTACTCCCGCGTAGGTGTGCCTGCGCTGTCCACCAGTTTTAGTATGGGATGTCTCCCGTGAAACAGTAGGTACACTTCACCTGCGCCATCGACGGCAAAAGATGACAGCAGTCGCGCGCCCGTTTGGATTTCATGCACCTGCCAACCGGCATCAGCGCTGCCCTCCAGCGCCCATATCTTGTTGGTGCAGAAATCACCGAACAGGTACGCGCCGTCTAGCCACGGCATAGCAGTCCCGTGATAGACAACCCCACCTATGATCGCGCATCCACCGGATTCTCCTCCATTTTCGTATGCGAACACGGGCGCAACCACTGATGCGGCATGCTCCGCGCAGTAATCTTCTGTGTAATGCCGGCACAGTTCACCCTCAAAAATGCCCCAGCCATAGTTGCCGCCCGAGCGGATTATGTTCACCTCTTCTAGCTTGCTCTCCCCTACATCGCCGACCCACAGTGTGCCCGTTTCTTGGTCGAAGCTCATGCGCCACGGATTGCGTAGCCCCCAGGCGTATATCTCCGGCATGGCGTCAGGCACGCCCACCAGGGGATTGTCCGGCGGCACTCTGTACGGCGTTTCTTCAGAAGCGTCCCGCACATCGATGCGAATGATTGAACCCAACAGAGTGTCCAGGTCTTGCGCCAGTTCGAAACCGTCGTAATCACCCCCGTCGCCTAGCCCGAGGTATAGCATACCGTCTGGACCGAAACGAACGCTGCCGCCATTGTGCGAGCTCATAGTCGGCTGCGCGACCTCTAGTATGACAAGCTCGTCTTCTCGAATAATCCTGCCGTCCTGCACGGGAAATCGTGCCAGCCGCGTCTTTCCCTCGTCTAGCACAGAGTAATAAACATATATGAAAGGCAGACTATCAAAATCCGGTGAAAGCGCCATGCTCAGAAGGCCGTCCTCAGCTCCCTTTTGCTGAGTGGCATCCACTAAGTTCAGCAGAGTGTGCCGTTTCCCCTCAGAGAGCTGAGTAATTAGTCCTGGACGGCTAAGTACCGCCATGCCGCCGCTGGGCCATGGCAGCATTTCGAGCGGGCGGCCTTCGTCACCGTGGAACAGAGCGCCACCAAACGCCTCCACAAACCTCAGATGTTCCCAGCGAGGCGTCGCAGGCTCAGGAGTTAAAGGTTGTGGGCCTTCGCTGACTTCACTGGGCGCTCGCGTCGGCTCGGGCACGGGTGTGGCGGTAGCGGTCCGGTGTGCAGAGGGTGTACGGGTTGGTTCGGGAGAAGGCGTGGGGGATGCCGTCGCATCCGGCAACTCCCCGCTCCCGTCGGATTCAGGCGTAGCTGCGTGAGTCGGCACGCTTGTTGCAGTAGCGGGCGGCTGAGTGGGCGTTGGGACTGACTTGGAGACGGAAGGCACCGCGGTTTCGGTGGCTGCCGAAGTGCGCGATGGGCTAGGTGGAGCTGAATCAACCTGACTTTCCAGCGTACATCCTATGGCAATCAGGAAAGACAGCGCAGCGACAAAAGCAAAGAGCATTAGAATACAGTTTGAAATTTTGGTCGCGGCAGAGCGATTGAGAAACACCGATAAATCTTTGGGCTTAGATTCGCAACGACTTTAGTCTGCCTGCGTAAGTTTGCAGCCATCGTGTCAGCCGTTCAGCTGCCGTCGCAGGCGACTAAGTTCATCGAGCAGCTCCCGCTCTCGCGCTTCGAACTCTAGCCTTTCTGCTTGTCGCGCCTCGCGTTCTGCAATGAATTGTTCCTCTGCTGCAACCCGCTGTTCGTAGAAAACATCCGGCAGGTATCTATTCTCCCAGGCATTGGTGATAGTCTTCGTGGTTGCCATAACAAGCTCCACCGTCTGCTGTTAGATTCTCTGCGGTTGCATTAAAGCGAATAGTGGACGCCTCACGGCTAAGTGCGTGTAGTGCATATTGGCAGACTGGCGCCAGCCACCTTACACATCCAGGTTCTGCACTTCGAGCGCGTGCGCCTGGATGAAGTTGCGGCGCGGCTCCACCACATTGCCCATCAGCACCGAGAACATATCGTCAGCATCGGCGGCGTCCGCGATATTGACCTGTAGCAGCGTACGCTTCTCCGGATCCATCGTGGTCTCCCACAGCTGCTCCGCGTTCATCTCGCCGAGGCCCTTGTACCGCTGGAGGTTGATGTTGCGCCTGCCGTTGAGCTGCGTAATTATGCCCTCGCGCTCAAGCTCGCTGTATGCGTAGTGCGACTGCCGCCCCGCGCTTATCTTGTACAGCGGCGGCTGCGCGATGTACAAGTGCCCGTGCTCGATCAGCTGCCTCATGTGGCGGAAGAAGAACGTCAGCATCAGCGTGCGGATGTGCGAGCCGTCCACATCGGCGTCCGTCATGATGATGATGCGGTGGTATCGCAGCTTGCTGAGGTCTATGTCGTCGTCCAGCCCCGCGCCAATGGCGGTGATCATGGAACGGATGGCGTCGTGCGCAAGCATTTTGTCGGCGCGCGCCTTCTCCACATTCAGAATCTTGCCCCACAGGGGCAGGATAGCCTGCGTCCGGCGGTCGCGCCCCATCTTGGCGGTGCCGCCCGCCGAATCCCCCTCGACGAGGTAAAGTTCGCAGAACTCGGGGTTCTTCTCCGAGCAGTCCGCGAGCTTGCCCGGCAAGCCGCCGCCGTCCATCGCGTTCTTGCGGATGATGAGGTCTCGCGCCTTGCGCGCCGCGTCTCGCGCTCGCTGCGCCGTCAGGCACTTGTCGATGATGCGCTTGGCGTCCTGTGGATTGTCTTCGAGGTAATACTGCAACGCCTCGGCGACCACGCTTTCCACTTGCGTCCTTACCTCCGGATTGCCCAGCCGCGTCTTCGTCTGCCCCTCGAACTGCGGCTCAGTCAGCTTCACGCTGATAACCGCCGCCAGTCCCTCGCGCACATCCTCTCCCGCAAGGTTCGATTCGTTCTCCTTGATGAGGTTCTGCTTGCGCCCGTAGTCGTTGATGATGCGCGTCAACGCGCTGCGGAAGCCGGTGATGTGCGACCCGCCGTCAATAGTGTTGATGCAGTTAGCGAACGAGTGAACAAACTCGGTGAAGCTGTCGTTGTACTGCATCGCCACCTCGACGATGGTGTTATCGACCTGCTTCTCCGTGTAGATGGGCTCGGGATGGACAACCGCGCGCTTCTGGTTCAGGCTGCGCACGAAGCTCGATATGCCGCCCTCGAAGTAGTACGTAACCTCGTTGTTTGGCCATAGATTCTCGTGACCGTGCCAGTCGCTGCGGAATGTGATCTCCAGACCCTTGTTCAGGTATGCCATCTCCTTGAAGCGCTGCCGCAGCACATCGAAGTCGTAGGCGAAGTCCTCGAATATCTCGACGTCCGGCATAAACGATACCGCCGTGCCCGTCTTGCGTCGGCTGCCCCTCGGCAGCGGCTCTGACGTCAGTTCCGACTGACCGCGCCCGCGCGAGAAAGCCTGCCTGTACAGTGTCCCTTCTCGGCTCACCTCGACCTCGAGGCGCTCCGAGAGCGCATTGACCACGGACGCACCCACGCCGTGCAGCCCGCCGGACACAGCGTATGCCTTGCCGCCGAACTTGCCTCCCGCATGCAGCGTGGTCATTACCGTCTCCACGGCGGTCATGCCGGTTGTAGGGTGAACATCCACGGGAATGCCGCGCCCGTCGTCCTCGATACGAACGACCCCATCAGGCCGGATGTGTATGGAAACCCGTGTCGAAAAGCCCGCCATGAACTCGTCCACGCCGTTATCCACAATCTCGTAGATGAGGTGATGCAAGCCGCGCTGGTCGGTGCTGCCGATGTACATGCCGGGGCGTTTCCGCACCGCTTCCATGCCCTCAAGCACCTGAATATCGTCGGCGGTGTACATGTCAACTTCTCTAGCCGTCGCCATATTTTCACTCCTGAAGGTTAGGCACACTTCGAGCCAATGACAGAAAATCACACAGAATTCAGGGTGTACCCGCAGGCAAGACGCAGGCGCGCATGAAAGAGCATGAGCGCATTGAGCACGAACGATAGAGGAGGCGCCAATTACGCGTTAACGATGGGATAATCACCCAATTACAGTGGACAATAAAAGGCAGATTTCATCAAGGTTTTCCTTGTCCCCATTTTACCATTCTTTCAATGTGGAAATCAACCACAAGAAACACAAATGTTCCTATAATTCTTGTAATGAAATTGAAAATCTGTATTTCACAAGTATGGAAATGGCGGCTTTGGATGTCGCTCACGAGTGTATTCGACGATGTGCAAGCGCGCTGATTATCTCCAGTCCCACCCGATTCGCCACCTCTGCCGTGATTGCTGCCGGACCCTCGTAGTGAGGCGCGACCTCCACGATGTCCGCGCCCACAAGCTCAACCGAGGATACGATTGTTCGCACCGCCTTCAACAGCTGCGCCGATGTCATGCCGCCGGGTTCCGGCGTGCCCGTAGCGGGCGCGAACGCCGGATCCAGAACATCTATATCGACAGACAGGTAGATAACCTCGGGCCCATCCAAAGCTTCGCTGATAGCATCCTCTAACACAGCCTCGAAACCGCGCTCCACGACTTCCGCCATCAGATGCCAACGCATGCCTTGCTCCTGCATCCAGTCGAACAGCGGCTTATCAGGCCAGTACCCCCGCAGTCCGATCTGTATGAAGTTCGGCCCCGGAATCGCCCCACTCTCCAGCAATCGGCGCATCGGGCTGCCGTGCGCGATCAGCACACCGCCATAGCCCGACTCGCCCGTGTCGGCGTGGGCGTCGAAGTGAATCATTCCAACCCTGCCGTACCCGTGATGCTGCGCCACAGCAGTTGCCGCGGGCAAGGTTATCGAGTGGTCGCCCCCCAGCACAAGAGGAATCGCGCCCGTCTGAAGCGCCTGCATCGTCTTCAGCCGTACCGCCTCGTGGCTCTGCTCCAGCGAGCTTGGCGGACAGTTCGCGTCCCCGAAGTCAACAACCTTTATCTCCTGCGTGGGATAAACTTCGAACTCCATGTGATAGAAGGTGTCGTTGGGACTGCCGGAATACCCCGCCTGCCTGATGGCGCGCGGGCCGAAGCGCGCCCCGGGACGATTGACCACGCCCATATCCACCGGCGCGCCTATCACGGCGACGTCGGCTTGCATCTCCGCAAGCTCCTCCTGCGAAAGCGCAAGCGGCGAATGGATGTATGTCGGTATGCCCAGAAATGCGGGCTGTCGGTCAGGTCCTCGAAGGTCGGGCATTGATTTCGCCTCAGTCGCGGCTAATCGTGCGGCTAATCGTGCGGCTAATCGTATTGACGTTTCACCTTATCAGCCTCGATGCGGCGGCGTCTCATGGCTACGAGCACGTCCAAGTGATTAACGATGAACCCCAGCCGCTATTAGTAGTAGATGTGGAAGAGTACCGATAGATTTCGCATGTATTTATTGACTCATCAGTTTCCACAGTGATAAATATATCATTATTGTTAGGACTGCTGACAGGATTGGTGGCACTGGGACCGCCGGTCCCGATATATATGCCGTCAGTGCCCGGCGCCCCTTGTGGACCCTGAGCGCCCGGGAGGCCCTTTGCTCCCCGGAAACCCGTAGGGCCTTGTGCGCCGTCCGGCCCCGGTGCGCCATCTGGCCCCCGTGCGCCATCCGGCCCCCGTGCACCGTCCGGCCCCGGTGCACCGTCCGGCCCCCGTGCGCCGTCCGGCCCCGGTGCACCGTCCGGCCCCCGTGCGCCATCCGGCCCCGGTGCACCGTCCGGCCCCCGTGCGCCATCCGG
>JAGGDZ010000451.1 GCA_024648655.1 Chloroflexota bacterium
CACCACAGACATCAGCAGGGTGCTGTCATTCAATAATACGATGATGCATGCGGTGGTCTGGCCGGATGGCGCTAATCTGCGTGGAGTCACATTCGTGCGCGCTGACTTGAGCCGAAGCACCTTTGGCGAAGGGACCGATCTAGATGGCGCGATTTTTGCGGGAACATCACTCTACCGGGTGGTGTTCAGCGGTGCCTCTCTGCGAAGGGTGAACTTCGAGGACAGCGAACTCTCCGGGACTGACCTGACGGGGGCCAGGCTCGAAGAGGCTATGATGAGAGAAGTCAATATGACCGATGTGTTCATCGACGAGAGTACGAACTTCAAGGGCGCTGATTTGCGTGGGCCATATTCGAGGGAATGAACCTGGGGCCGGTAAATCTGGCTGAGGCGAGACTGTCAAAAGCCGACTTCTCAAACACTGAGTTACAGGAGGCAATCTTTGACAGGGCGGGGGGCAAAGACGCGAAGTTTGTGAATGCGAAGATGGAGGGGGTTTCGATGCGGTCGGTAGACCTCAGGAATGCCGACTTTACGGATGCGGATTTGAGTGAGGCGAGCATGGATGGTACGCACCTTCGTGGCACGAACTTCACAAAGGCAGATCTTTCATATGCCGACTTCAGAAGGGCAACCGACCTCGACGAGGCTAT
Source organism: Chloroflexota bacterium (assembly GCA_024648655.1). Taxonomy (GTDB): domain Bacteria; phylum Chloroflexota; class Dehalococcoidia; order Lucifugimonadales; family JADFKI01; genus Bin90. The sequence goes on from JAGGDZ010000451.1 coordinate 654, forward strand.
ATACAATGACACAATATGCCCAGACGGCTCGATAAGTGACGACTGCTACGAAGATAGGGCTTTTTACAGATAATCCAGCAGGATAGAGACGAAAGGAGAGGCGCGATCAATGACCGCACCTCTTTTACGGTCGTATGGGTGTGGACTAAAAGGCTTGGACGAGGGCGTAGCCGATCAGCCGTCCGAAGAAGGCGAGAAGGGCGAAAGCCAAGATGAAGGCGACGACGCCCGAGTCACCAGAAGAGCGTCCCAGCGCTTGGTAGTCGGAGACGTACTGAGTGCCGTCCTAGAATTCATCATCGAATAGCGCGGCGCCCGCGATGAGGTGCTGCTTCATCTGCTCCGTGTGGTAGTCAGTGCCGGTTATGTTACCAAAAATGTCTTGTTGTCCCATCATAAAGACTCTAAAGCTAGATTTGGTTATATCTATAAAGCCTAAAAAATTGAAAATCGAAATAACTATTTATATAAATATAGCATGTTGGAATAGATTGTTGGCTGATGAGTTTCGGCTTGAAGGAGGAAATTGTGTGGATTGTTTTGCGTTATGCGGTCGTGTGTACTTATACGACTGGGAAAAGGGGCTGTTTTGATGAAGGCTTGAACTGGCCTGAGACGGAGTAGGCAGAGGTGTGAGACATGAGCCTAGGGCGCCGTCTGATGCGGGTCTGCGTATCTCAGAGGCTGCCGCACTACGCTGGCTCATCATCCTCGATGCCGAGGACGGCGCCGCCTCGTGTACATCGAGCGCTCCAAGACCGACCAGACCGGCGAAGGCACCTATGTGGTCATCACTCCACGGCCGACTAGCGACGCGCCTAGTCTATAAGTTGCAGGCAGCGTTGGTTCCCTCATAAACATTCACCAGTAGATTGTCGAAATCGTCGGAACTGCTGGTGATACCCTTCAGCGTTATCGTGCCCTGCCTCACGCCGTCATACATGACGGTGATGACATGGTTGGAACCGCGGTTCACGCCGCTCCAAGTCGAGAACGGCGGCAGGTCCTCATCCAGGCCAGGGTGTAGCTG
>JAGGDZ010000303.1 GCA_024648655.1 Chloroflexota bacterium
ATTCGTAGCGGTCGATGCCGGTGTGGGTGTCTCGCTTGGTGTAGGCGTTGGAGTCGGCCCATTCGGGATAATTGTCACCACATTGGATATAACATAGGTTCTGTCGCTGTATTCTACCCAAACTCTTACTTGATACTCCGTGCCGTTGGTCAAGTAGCCACTTTCATCGGAATCATACTCTGTCGTAATGCCGAAAGTGCGCGTATCTCTCCCGCTTTCAAAGGTAGATACGCGAGGAGCCACATGTCGATCCCAATCTTCTATAGAGCTCTCGCGCCATTGTATAGACATGAGGCTGAAATCAGGACTGCCTATGATTATCCATTCCGCATCGAGTCGCTTGTCCCCGGGCTTGACGCTCAGTTCAATGACGGGAACGGGCGTGGCCGTCGCCGTGTGCGTACTCGTGGCGGTGGTGGTTGGTGTATGAGTCAATGTAGGAATCGGCGTGGCAGTGGCCGTAGCCGTACTCGTGGGGGTGGCGGTTGGTGTATGAGTCGGTGTGTGAGTCAATGTAGGAATCGGCGTGGTAGTGGCCGTCGCCCTACTCGTGGGGGTAGGTGTCAGAGTATGTGTCGGCGTCGGCGTATTCTTCCCAGGACTGACAACGACCACATTGGAGAAAACATAACTGTCAGTGCCATTCTCCACCCATACCCTAACCTGATACTCTGTGCCGTTGGTCAAATCTGCATTAACCCAATCATTCTCATCTTCATCCCACTTTGTAATGAAATCAATGGTGGCATCGCGGATATCGCTGTTAAGGGAAATGCGAGGAGGATCATCTCTTGGATGCCAGGTATTATTGGAATACTCACGCCATTGGATAGACATAAAGTTGAAATCGGAGATTCCTGTGAGTTCCCACTCGGCCTCCAATTGCTCGTCTCCCGGCGTAACCGTCAAGCTAATACCAGGCGTTTGCAACGCCGGAGACGCCTGAACAGAAAACGCCGTCCGCGCCAACGTCGCGACCAGCATGATTGCTATAATAGTCAGCAGTTTATTCTGCACGATGTGTGTTTCTTTCAGCGCATGAATTCGGCAATCGCAGAGAAACTTAACGCAACAACTATAATTATGTCAAACTACATGAAACAAACAAGACGAATGAACGCAATCAATGCAATAATACGGCCGTTAACCGATACAGACGCCGAAATCTACCACGAACTGCGACTTCGGGCGCTCAAAGAGCACCCGGCTGCATTCGCGCAGCCTTACGAATCGCAAGCCGCCACAACGTTGGATGAAGTGGCAATTAGATTGCTTGAGACATCGGAATCTCCGCACGACTTCATTCTTGGCATGTTCTTAGGGGAGGCGCTCATCGGCATGGTTGGTTTTCGCCGAGGGCGCGGAGATAGGCTGCAACACAAGGGCACGATCTGGGGCATGTACGTGGCAGCAGAGGTTCAAGGGCAAGGTCTTGGGAGGATACTGATACGAGAAGCCATTAGTCGCGCGTCCGATATATTCGGCTTGGAGCAGATAGATCTAGGCGTGATAAGCGGCAACGACCAAGCGCGCAACCTGTACATTTCGCTAGGGTTTGAGTCATACGGACTCGAGAAGCGCGCAATCGTGGTAGATGGCAACTACCATGACGATGAGTTGATGCAGTTGTTCCTGGGTCGGCGTGGAGGCGCACACCGAACCTAGTTCATGCGAGTTCCGCCGTTGACATTGAGCGACTGCCCTGTGATGTTGACGGCATCGTCAGACGCGAAGAATGCCACTGCCTTGCCGATGTCTTCCGGCGTCTGTTCCCTGCCTAGCGGACAGCGTTCCGCTATTGCGGCTTCAAAAATCTCGCGCGGCGTCAGGTGTTGTTGCTCCGGATTGTTCTGCTTTGCGCGGACTGCAATTCGCTCCCACATCGGCGTCCAAATAGTGCCGGGGCATACCACATTGACGTTGACGTTATAGGGAGCAAGGTCCAAAGCATAGGATTGGGTCAGATGAATGACGGCTGCCTTGGATGCACCGTATGCGCCACCGCCCGCACCACCGCCTCTTCCCGCATGTGATGCGATGTTCACAATTCTGCCAGATCGCCGTTCCTTCATGTGCGGGCTGACGGCATCCGACGCAAGTGCAGTGCCCTTTACATTGACATCGAACGTCACGTCCCAGTCCTCCTCGCGTGAGGTGGTCGTGTCCTCGAAGCCGGGAGCGCCAATGACGCCGGCAGCGTTGACGAGAATGTCTATACATCCGAAGTCGGCGAGCGCTGCATCTACCGTCTCGCGCAGTTGGTCTTGGCTTGTAACATCAACCGAATAAGCTTCGGCCTTGCGCCCTAGAGCCACTATCTCATTTGCGGACTGCCGCGCGCC
>JAGGDZ010000111.1 GCA_024648655.1 Chloroflexota bacterium
ATGAAGGCGAGCTGCTCAGCGACGGTCTGACGGATGTTGTATCCGGTCCGTAGCCGCGCGATGCCTAATGCGATGCCTAAGAGGTAGCGAGCGCTGCGGGTCAAGACTAAGGCGACTGCCTATCATAGGGGCGAAGGGATTATTATCATAATCATTCGCCCCTACAGCGTACTTCAAATCTTACACGGAATATGGACCTCAGCGTGCCGCGGCTTGCGGACTTCACTTGCGCGGAGAAGATGGCCGCCGAGTGCTCCGTGATGGGGACATACCCGCGCGGACACCTGATGGAATTCGTCCGTCCCACGCTCGCGCCCGAGGTGATGATCTGTGCCGAAGTGGACAGGCTGGACGACGGCGCGCCCGTTCTGGTCGCTGGCTGGCCCGTGGCGAGGCAGCACCCCAAAGGTAGGGACGGCACCATATTCGTCACCATCGAGGACGAGACCGGGGATGCGCAGGGCATACTGTGGCCGCACATATACAAGCAGTTCAGAAGAGGGCTGGGTAGCCAGGTTGTGCTGATAGCGGGTGAAGTCTCCCGCTGGGACGGCACTTCCAACACCATAGTATCCAAGGTGAGGGACCTGCACTCAGGCGTGCGTATGCCGAGCTCCCATGACTGGCATTGATGCGTGCTTCAAGCAAATCCAGCCTGATTACTCCTGTTTAAGTGGGCCGGAGACTCCAAATCGATTCACATGCCGTTTTACCTATCATACGGATACCCATACGGATACCGAGGCAGGGGCTGGAGTACGCGGACCCGGCTGAAGCCAGTTCCCGATTTCACAAACATTTAACATGCCTGCAACATGAAGGCAAAAGTTAGGGGATAGGCTGTTTGCATTGAATATATGCCATCTGGTGGAGGATTATCGCCCTGCTTACGGAAATCGCCGTCGAGGACAAAGGAAGGGCAACGCGCACCCATTGCCCGTACTGCGCGTTTCAGTGCGGCATGGTCATCGTGGGAGCGGCCGCTGCCCCCAGGATCGCGGCCGACTCTGAGTTTCCCGTCAACAAGGGAGCCCTGTGCATCAAGGGCTGGACCGCGGCGAGCGTACTGAACCACCCGGAGCGGCTGCGGTCCCCGCTGATGCGTGATTCGGACGGCGTTCTTGCGCCCGTCAGTTGGGACACAGCGATGACACGCATCGTAAACGAGTTCCGAAGCACTCAGGAGGCCTACGGCGCGGACGCAGTGGGCGTGTTCGGCGGCGGCTCTCTTACAAACGAGAAGTCT
>JAGGDZ010000367.1 GCA_024648655.1 Chloroflexota bacterium
CCTGCCAATCCTGCGCCTGCCCCAGATGATCGGGCTTGCGCTGAGTATACCCCCCGCCGGAATACGCCTGAACAAGCACATCATTCCCACTAGCAAGCCCACTAGCAAGCCCACTAGCAGCCCACTAGCAGGATTCTGTCCGCTATAGGCGTGTCGCCTTAGCTGTTTCACTCCAAGGGTATTGCCCGTTGCGTATGATGACTAGATGAGCAGCATCTTGTCCTGCGTATTGCCAACAAGTGAGCGCGAGTCAACGGGCGGCAGCTTGGGGCGTTCGTCGTGCAGCAGCATATCCTGTACGCTAAGCGCCTGCATGACCGGGTAATCTACAGCGCCCTCATCAAGAGTGGTTATGGTTACGCGCCCCTGTTGGGCAGCGAACGTTCGCAGTGCGTTTGAGGGCGCGGCGCATCTCCATCAGACGGCGCGCCATATAGACGATGTATGCCGCCATGTCTGAGGTTTCGCCCGCTTGCAGCCGCACACCCTGCAGGCAGTCGAATAGTCGCTTGTAAGCGGCGCTCCTGAACGCCTGCTTTTCTACCTCCCGAAACGCCACCTCAGAGCCGGCATTCCAGCGCCAGATGTCGCGGAGCTGCCTGCCAACCCTGCCCTTGTCGCCAAAGGCGGCAACGTAGAACTGGTTGGAATTGAAAGGGGGATCGAGGTAGATTAGGTCGATGCACTCGTCGGGAAGCTCGCGCAGGACATCGTAGTTGTCGCCACGCACGAGGACATTGCCCGCGAGATACTCGTGAAGCGGATTTAGAAGAGACGGGTTAGAACGTTTGTGCGAGGGGGGGGTATTTGGCATGTTCTTACGGCGGCGTGGCATGGGGTGAGGCTCCTTGAGAGTAGGACGCAATCTATCCTACTTCACGCAGCTTGTCAAATTGGAGACGGGATATGATTTCTATCCCGCGTATCAATGTCAGCCCTCACCGCAAATATCGTCAATCAGCCACTCTGCCCACGCTTTGAGCTGGTCATAGATATCCTCGCCGCAGCGTGGGCATTCGAGGTCCCCGAAGCGAACTCGCACGCCGCATTCGGGGCAAGCAAACGGGTCGGCAAGCGCGTTCATAACAATCTGTATCTGCTCTTCGGTTGCCATCTGAATTGACCTAACCTCTATCTATCCTGTTCCTCTATCTATCCTGTGAATCGATGTTCTTCGCTACTGCAAAGGCAGAGGCGGTTGCAGCCACTTGCCGGTGCGGTTCACCTCGATGTCCGTTATCCACTTCACCCACTCAAATCCGCGCTTGTCGTGCGCCACAAGCCGCGCAGGGAAGCCATGACCATGCGACAGCGTTTCGTCGCCGACCTGCGTCGCTATGATGTAGTCGTTCGCCTCACGCATCGAGAACTTACGATAATATCCGGTTACCGATCGCACCGTTACGCTTTTTGCTTCGGCATCGGGCTGCGCCACTTGCAGTACGTCTGCGAGCGCCATTCCCCGCCAAATCTGCGTCGAGTGCCAGCCGCCTGTGCAGTCCAAAGTCGCAGTGAGCTCCGTGTCCGCCGAAATGTCCTCATAGCGAAGGCTGACGGGATTCTCCACAGCGCCGCCAATGTTCAATCTCCACTCCGCAGTGTCTATCGATTTTGGGTTGTCATTCAGCCACGAAGTCAGCGGAAAGGCGTTGCCGGAGAAGCTGCCCGCCTCGTATGAGCCGGTGAATCGGCGGGATGCGCCACTCAACCCACCTGCACTTGCGGCGACTTCGCCGGCTCGCCATAGCGCAATGCTCACTACTGCCAAACCCGCAAAGCGCAGAAAAGTCCGCCTGTCCGCCCAGAAGCGCAACGGGAAGCCTCGTGTGTGATATATGGCATGCCAGATGAGGATTGGGATCAACGCGCCGCCAATATAGATGTGCCAGCTTACGCCGCTGAACAGCCAAAACGAGACCGGTCCGACAAACGACCAGACGAAGCCCAATGCCAGAGTGGCGGTAAGGGCGACCGCAAGGACTATTGAGGCGGTTCGCGGCGCAGCGTTCCTTTGCCAGCGCAGTGACGCCATGACGTTTGCAGCTTTCCATGCCAAGATGGCGACAATTCCCCAGCCCGCTATCCTGTGAATCAGGATGAAAACGGCTTCATCAGGCGAGCCTGATACCAGCCCGAAGAAGCCGGTCACAAGCTCCGCCGCTAGGAGCGCGAGCAGAAGCGTATTTGCCCACGGAAACCTCACACCCCATCCTCCGTATCCCCTGCTTTCGCAAGGGACAGGCTCCGTCCATCGATGTCATCCCTTTTACTCCTCGTTAGATGCCATCACATCCACGAGTTCTTGTACAGCGTCCGCCGACTGCTTCAGAGCTGCCGTCTCGTCCTCGGTCAAGTCGAACTCCACGACCTCTACGACGCCGCTTGCTCCAAGCTTGACGGGAACGCCCACAAACAGATTATTGATGCCGTACTCGCCTTCGAGCAGGGCTGTACAGGGAAGAATCTCGTTTTTGTCGAACAGTATTGCTTCGACCATCTGCACGATTGAAGCAGATGGGGCGTAGTAAGCGCTGCCCGTCTTCAGGTAGTTGACAATCTCAGCGCCGCCGTCGCGAGTGCGTTGCACAATCTCTTCAAGGCGGTCTGCTTCGATCAGGTTGGCGACGGGAATGCCGCCCACTGTGGTACTGCCCACTACGGGAACCATCGTATCGCCATGTCCGCCGAGTACATAGGCTTCAATGGAGCTTACGGACACGCTTAGCTCCTCCGCAAGAAACGCGCGAAAGCGCGCAGTATCAAGAATGCCTGCCATTCCAACTACACGGTTCTTGGGGAAGCCGCTGACTTGATGCGCGCGCTGCGCCATCGCGTCCAGCGGGTTCGTCACGGGAAGAAGGATGCTGCTCGGCGAATGCTTGACCACCTCGGCGACAACGCTGCTCACGATTCGCATATTTGTGAGGAGCAGGTCATCGCGGCTCATTCCCGGTCTGCGCGCGATGCCGGATGTGATAACCACTATGTCCGAATCGGCGGTCTCTTCGTAACCGTTGGAGCCAACGATACTGGCGTCAGAACCTATTACCGGGCCGGACTCCAGAATGTCGAGTGCCTTACCCTGCGGAAGCCCTTCTACGATGTCAACCAGCACCACATCGGCGTATCCCCTGTCGAATATCCGCTGCGCTGCGGTCGCGCCGACATTTCCCGCACCCACAACCGTTACTTTGCTTCTCATTGGTCCCATTCTCCCAATTTTTCTTAGGTTTGCGTTCTCTTCGAACAATGCCCCCTTGCAGCGCATCGAAACTGTGCTCAAGGGGGCTGATTAATGCTGGTTGTAAGGGTTATCCCTCCACTTTGACGTACTCGTCCCAGCGCGCCTCCACATTCGGATCTTCCACCGTCTGCATGATGTATTCGCCAAACTCCGCACTGGTGACGCCGGTGTCGCGCCCGGTCATCACCATCTTGCGCTCGTACTGACCGCAGATGTCCAGCGCCTTGTGCAGTTTGCCGCCGAGGTCCTCGAATCCGATGTGCTCAAGCATCATCGCGCCTGCGCGCACGAGTGAGCTGGGGTCTGCGAACTGCGCTCTGCCTGTCGCCACCATCCTAGGCGCGCTGCCGTGGATCGCCTCGAACATGCCATAGCGCTTGCCGATGTTCGCGCTGCCCGCAGTGCCTACGCCACCCTGAATCTGCGCGGCTTCGTCCGTTAGGATGTCGCCGTACAGATTGGGAAGCGCAAGTACCTGAAAGTCCTTCTGGCGCGCGGGATTGATAAGCGCGGCGGTCATGATGTCTATGTACCAGCCGTCCCACTCGATTCCAGGATAGCGTTCGCTTACCTTGCGCGCGATGTCGAGGAACTTGCCGTCTGTCGTCTTGACAATGTTCGCCTTGGTAACAATTGTCACGCGCTCTCTGCCCGTGCGCTGTGCGTGCGCGAAGGCGGCATCAATGATGCGCTCGGCTCCCTGGCTGGTGATTACGCGGAAGTCGATGGCAAGATCATCGGAGACATTTATCCCCTGGCTGCCCACGGCGTACATATCCTCCGTGTTCTCGCGGAAGAAAGTCCAGTCGATGCCCTGGCTGGGCACGCGCACCGGGCGAACATTCGCGAATAAGTCGAGTTCCTTCCTCATCGACACGTTGGCACTCTCGATGTTGGGCCAACCGTCGCCCTGTTCAGGCGTGTGGGTAGGTCCCTTCAGTGTTACATGGCACTGCCTGATTTCCGCGAGCACATCGTCAGGGATGGACTGCAACTTCTCGGCGCGGTTCTCGATTGTAAGCCCGTCGATTACCTTGAACTCGACCTTGCCGGACGCTACCTCGTCCCGCAGCAGGTACTCAAGAACTTTCTGGGTTTCATCGCTGATGGTTGGGCCGATGCCATCGCCGCCAAGCATGCCGATCACGATGGGACTGACAGACGAATAGTCAACCCAGTCACCCTCTTCCTTCAGTCGTTCGACCCTCTCCAGCTGCTGCTGGAGCACCGTTCCGAAGTGCTCTTTCGCCGCATCGATTGCTTGTGTATTGTCCACGCCAACTCCTTTCGCAAACCGGCGCACCGGTTCATTGTCGATTGTTTATGGTTGGTTAATGATTACTATATTGAGATTACAGCGAGTACGGCGTCCTTTGCAACCGTTGCGCCCACGTCTGCTACTAATGCCTTAACTTTGCCGTCGGCAGGAGATGGCAGCGTATTCTCCATCTTCATCGCTTCCAGTACGACTATCGAGTCGCCCTCCGTGACGCTCTGCCCGATTTCAACCGCGTAGCGTATAACTACGCCGGGTATCGGCGCCGTAACCGTAACTTCGTTGTCCGTTTCGGCGGCAGGAGCCCCTCCCGACTCTTGCTGTCGTTCCTGCGAGGTCGGCTCAGGCGAAGTCCCGGCGGATGGCTTTCTCTGCGCGAGGGTAGGAGTGGGTGCGGCGGCAGGAGCGATACGCATTCCGCGTTCGGGGGCGTGCGGCTCCACATCGACCTCATATCGATCGCCGCCTACATAGACGCTGAAAGAGCGTGC
>JAGGDZ010000103.1 GCA_024648655.1 Chloroflexota bacterium
GTCTTTGTCCTTCATATCAGGGTCTCGTGCATGATTATCAATGTGCATATTGACGGCTTCAACCTGTACTACCGCGCAATCAAACCTAATCCTCAATACAAGTGGCTTGACCTTGCTAAACTGAGCCAAGCCTTGCTGCCCAGTCATCAGATAAATCGCATAAGATACCTCACCGCAGTCGTTGACCAACGCCCAGGCGACCCTCAACAGCAGATTCGACAGCAATCCTATCTTCGCGCCCTGCGGACCATTCCCAATTTGGACATACACTACGGGCAGTTCAAGACTCGTAATCAGTGGCGTCCTCTCGCCAGACCCGTCACGATGAATTCCGGAAGGAGTAGAAGAAAATTGTTGTTCATAGGTGCAGTGTTAGTCTATAATACTGGGATTATACTTTCCTACACAATTCGTTTGAAATACAGAGGCGCACCTTGCGGCGCGTAACCTCTCATCCCACGAAGGTACTTGTCGGACACAGGGAGTTTCTTGATTGACCATCACCATGCAGTGATAGTTTGTTGCCAACTACTCATCACACGTAAGCCATAGTTTGTTGCCAACTAAGAATCTACAGCAAAAGTTCTTGATTTGATAAAGAAAGAGCATTACTATTCTTCTTGTGATTTCGGAAATTAGAAGCTTGCTGCACGTGACGCTGAGTTGCCCTATACATAAAATAGTTTGGCGCTTGTGAGGTTATGAATAACCACGACTTAACCAAGTGCAAAGCATTTACTTCACAGACGCTGAAGTCGATTGTCGTACTAACATTGACTCTTCCGGCGTTGATGGTGCTTGTATCCGCGATACTCGTTGGCGCAATAGGCAGCGCCATGGGACAATCGGGTATTGCGGTTGCACTCGCATTCATGGGCGACGCAATGGACCCGGCGCTGATGGCGCTCATCAAGTTCACCCTGCCCACCTTTTTCTTTGTTGTCGTAATATACTCTATAATATACTCCACCTTCGCCTGGGAGTGCTGGACAGGAACACACCTCCAACAACTGACAGCCAGGTTCCAGACCAAGATAATCGGCTTGGCGAGGCTTTGGGCATCTTTAGTGTCCGCTGTAGCCACTCCGTTGCATTCGCCGCATACCACGAGCCACCGCATCCGACACTGGATGGTCGCAGCGCTCCACCCCATTCCATATCTGGCAGGTGAAGCTCCCCAGCTAGAGTAAACACGGATACTTCTTCCAAGGCAGTCGGTCCCGTTGCAGGGACCGTACTTTGACACACGCGCCTTGCCCCACTAACTACTGAATGGGGCATGAAGGAGTATCCTATGGTTAATTCCATCGTTATTCCCATCGTCGCAATGGCAATCGGACTGATAGCAGCCGTGCTGTGGTCTGTCGCGCTTCCGCAGGTCTGGAGCGGCTACACTGTCGCAGCGATTGTGTTCCTCACGGTGTGCGTTGGCAGCGCATTGCTGATGCATAAGTTCCGCCGCCGGTAGGAACGAACCATAGAGGGTGTGGCAGCCTGATGCCCTGATGCCTTTGAACGCTGCTGCGCTCTCTACTGCTATGCCTCGCGCCTCTGCGCGCCGGCGAGCAGTCCGAGCCAACACCAATCTGACGCTGCAGGGCTGTCCGCGTCGAGGCTTCGCAGATCCCACGCTTTATTCTTGCACGTCCGCGGGGTTACTGCCGTCACGCGCCGGCATTATATCTCTCCCGACTTGATTGATTGCAGAAGAAACTCGAAACAGAAACTTATCTGAGTATGCAGAGAAGGAGAAAACACATTTATGAATTGGCTTTGGTTAGCCAGCTTACTATCTTTGGTAATTTATATAAGCATTACGGGGGGAGTCAGTTTTCTTCTAGCCCAAAAACTGAAGCGAAATAGAATACTTTGGCCTGTGTTCGGAGCATTACTTCCTTATGTGATTATACCAATTCTAGCGGCTATGGCACTCTCCCGAAACATTGAAAACACTGAGATTAGGGATGCTACTGTCGTTGGGCTCTCAGCCCTTTTTATTTTCGCAACATTTCTCGTTTTTGCTAGTATTGCTGCTATAGCGAGGTGAATATATGCAGGATAACACTTGAAGATACCGTATCTATTCGGGAATGCCGCGCCATATCGATAGGCATTCAAGTTACCCAGAAATAGGAGGCTCAAAGAAAGTGCAGAAGATTGAACTTGAAGAATATGCCCGTATTTTGTGCCTTGCGAAAAGTGAGTATTCGTACCCCTGTGTTACGTGCTTCGACTTCGACGCGTTCCTACAGGGAGCCAGTCCGGTCGCATACAGACGCAAGCACGGGAACATGCTAGAAGTAGAGGAACTGATAAAGAGGCAGCTCGTCAGCCATGACTTGGAGGAAGTCAAGGACGGACTGTCCAACGTGCTGTTCTGGGGATTTGCAACCTTTCCGCTCGTATGGCGGAAAAACGTGAGGGAATTTCGACGGGACGTAAGTTATGAACAGTTGAAGGACCTCAGTGTATTGATTGCTAGGTTGGAGAGTTTTGATCATAGAGAGATGACTGTCAAGGGAGTAGGGAATGTGGGGCATTATTTTATGCTGCTGCATTACATTCCGTCGTTGAATATGCCGAAATTTAGTCAGATGTCCTTCACAAGCAAGTTGCTGATGTTTTTGTCGCCCAGTACGAACCCTGTGTTGGACTCAAGAATTGCAGAGTTTGCCATCGACATGGGCATTCCCCCGGTTTCGAATATAAAAATCCAGAATAAGACAATGAAACTAAATAAGTTCAATAGACGAATCTACGGAGAATGGTCTTCCTGGTGCATCGATGTCGCAAGGCAGGTAAACGAACTGCCCTCGTCTCCTTGCCGAGACCTCAGAGCCGTCGATGTGGAAAGGGCGGTATTCTACTGTATCGACGCGGACAGAGACGCGGCAGTCAAGCTCTTGTTGGGGCCCACACCCAAATAACGAAGACAACGAAGCGCGTCAAGGACATTCGGCAGGTGGTTTCGCATACCGCGTCCACCTGCCGAGCGCATGTGCAGCTATTGCATCTGCAAGGGCGACACGCAGCCCCGGACACGCAGCCCCGGACACGCAGCCCTGGACACGCAGCCCCGGTGACCTCAGGGGCAGACGCAAAGGAATAGGGTGTAATGGCGGATGCCATCGCACCCTGCGAGCTTGCCGCATTTTCGACAGTTCGTCTTGGGGAAGCAGTCAAGGACATATTCAAAAGTATTCCAGAGGTCCCTAAAGAAAGCCTTCGGATTACTCATAAACAAGCAGGGAGATTTTGTGTGCAATGAACGTAGATCATCGCGAACGTAACAGAGAAGAATGGACCCTCTTGACCTGGCATTTTCTAACCTATGGAGAACTATTGCTGCTATCAGAAGAGTACGACGGCAATATAGAACCTTACAGAGCAGAGTTACAAGCTTGGGCGCAGAATAATATGCATTATGCGGATCGATTCGCCCGTATTCATTTCAGACATTTAACTATCTCATCTCTGCAAAGAGACACGCTTAAAACCGTGCTTCGACCTATACCTGGAATGACAGAATTAGATCTGCACGAGGGTTACGAAGAGCTAGCACTAGAGACACTTCGGCACATTCAGACACCGCTGGAGCAAATGTTTCTCAGGCACAGATTGCAGGAATATCCTGAATACGTAAGTCTGAAAGAGCGCGCCAAGAGTTGGGAGGAGAACCCCAGCTATTCTATGGTCAATTTAGTGTACTTTCTGTTCTGGCCTGTCGGAGCAATACTGAGGATGCTCAAGAGAAGATCGCACGAAGCATATTTGGAAATCGAAAACATCGAGTATTCAATCTTGCAAGCCTTCTATGGCAGCTTGAATCCTGAGGAGGATTTTGCCATACAACTCGAACACTTACGCAGCGATTACTTTGGCGAGTCGGCGTGACAAAATAGAAGGTCGCGCGTCAGCGGCGAACTTGTGCCGTAATGAAGCGAAGAGTATGAAGAGTATATGGGAGGATTGATTGAACCATTTATCTGTTATTCAGAAGGCAAGACGAAGAAAGATGGTTCACATTGCCACACGCGCAGCCGTTGCGATTCTCAGAGAACCGATGGCGGTAATGGCAATCGGTGGACTGCTTATATTGGTGGGGCTGTACACTGCCGAGTCCAAGGCTGCAGGCATGGCAGTGTTTGGAGCCGCTGCGCTGGTGCTTGGGATATTTGCGTACAGAAAAAACGCGAGGAAGCAGCGAGGCAGGCCGAAGGACCGACGAAGTTTGAAGAGGCGCAAGAAAATCTTGGTTACAATCGTGCTCGGAGGAATGTTCTTGGCAGCCGGCTTATCACTCATGGTGACTTCCAGCCCTGTGCCGACTTCAATAACTCTGCTCGGCGCTCTCATTGCAGGAATCGGATTTATGCAATTCAGAATTCAGCGAACGAAGACTCAAATCAGGATAAGGAGGTAGATACATGAACGATTTCGATGACTGGCACGACTGGTATGACGTGCTGCGCATCCCCGCGTCGGCGTCCGCTGAGGAGATACAAAGGGCGTTTCGCAAGGCAGCGCTTGATGAACACGGCGACACGAGCAATCACCCCAACGCGCACGAAAGGACAATACTTGTCAATAGGGCGGGCGAAATTCTGCGCGACTCGAAGGCGAAGAAGAAATTCGACCGCGAGCGCGACGAACGTGCTTACGACAAAGCAGATGTCGGGTCTCGCATCAAATATCAGATTATGAAACTACGGTACGAGTCGAAACTTGAAGAAGAACGCAAGCTCCGCAAACAAGCAGAGCGCAGGGCAAGGGCGGCTGAGCGTGAAACTTCGCCTGTACCCAGCAAAGAAGTGCTGCTCCAGATAAAGCTAACCAGGTTGGAGGTTGAATTAGACCGTCTTATACAAGCCGAGGAGCGCGCGCAACAGGCCGAGGCGAAATATGAAAGTCTATTTCTAGATTTTGAGATGGCGGTGGAGCGCGCAGAACGGGCCGAATCCTCCGCAAATCGAAGGGAAGAATGCAGACGACGCTCACACTGCGAAGCATGTCCTAAAAGTCATTCACACGGGTATTCACGTCCATACAAATGCTATGGCCGCCGCAAACATTGTCAAGTTTGTCTCGATCTTCAGGACAAATATCGAGGGTTCGCTTGGCTATAGTTTCCCATCACCCAAACCGCGCCAGCACTTCCGACACGCCGCCGTTTATCACGCGCATGAACGGGAACGGGAACAGCCCGACGAGCAGGATGAAAGCCGTCAGTATCGCCGCCGATACCTTCTCCTGCATCGTGGCATCCATCTGCTCCACGCGATGCTCCTGCACTATGACAGTGGCGGTTGCGCGCGCCGCCACGCTTGCATCGCCGATCGATACCGGAACGCCCTCAGCCTCGTCGGCGCCTGCTTGCGCTTCAACTTCATCCGGAAGCGGGCTGAGCGGACCGAAGAAGACCTTGGCGAGCAGCCGCAGTATGTACACCGCCGTTATCGCCGCGCCGATGACACCGAGCACACCGAGCGCAGGGTATGTCTTGAACAGACCCAGGAAGACGAGCAGTTCCGCTACGAAGCCGCTCAGCCCGGGCAGTCCAAGCGACGTCAGCCCCGCGATGGTGAAGAAGACAGCCGTTGTGCCCATACGCTTGGCTAGGCCGTCGAGCACGAGCATGTCGCGGGTGTGCGTGCGGTCATAGACTACGCCCACGACCGCAAAGAATAACGCCGTCATTATGCCGTGTGAGAACATCTGAAGGACGGCGCCGCTCAGCCCCAGCGGGTGCAGCGTGGCGATGCCCATGACGACATATCCCATGTGGCTGACGCTGGAATAGCCGATGACATACTTCAGATCGCTTTGTCCCATCGCGGATATTGCGCCGTAGATGACATTCACCGTACCTAGTCCGACTAGCGCGGGCATCCAGAACTCCGCGCCCTCCGGCAGTATCACCATTCCCACGCGGATGATGCCAAACGCGCCGAGCTTCATCAGCACACCCGCATGAACCATGCTGACGGCGGTGGGCGCGGCTACATGCCCGTCCGGCGACCACGTGTGAAATGGCCAAAGCCCTGCGAGGATGCCGAACCCTATGGCTAGGAACGGGAAGAAGACTTTCTGGAATGTGGGCGAATACTCGACGACGGCAAGGCGCTTGATGTCGAATGTACCCAGTCCTGCCTCCACAAATATCGCCATCAACGCGACCCATATCAGCACGCTGCCCGCGACTAGGTACAGCGTCAGCTTCATCGCGCTGTACTCCTTCGTGCGGCTGAACTTCGGGAATCTGCTGCTGCTGCCCCACACGCCGATGAGCAGGTACATCGGCAATACGGAAAGCTCATAGAAGAAGAAAAAGAAGAACAGGTCGTATGAAGCGAACACCCCGAACACGCCTGCCAGCAGCAGAAAGTACAGTATGAAGAAGTCCTTGTTCCAAGACCTGATCGACCACGAGACGAGAACGCCCGTAAACATCACTATGCCCGTCAGCAGCAGCATCGGCGCGGCGACGCCGTCCACGCCCAGCGTCAGAGATATGCCGATGTCTCCGAACTTCCAAGGACCGGGCAGTTCCAACCAGCGCCAGGTATTGGCGAAACGCGCACCGTCCCCGTCGAAGTAGTAGCGCGCGAATACATAGAAGGAGAGCAGCATCACAACCAAGCCGAACACCGACGCCGTGAGGCGCACCGATTTATCGTGAGTGCTGGCGCGCGCGCCGGGTATCGCCATGATGGCTGCCGCGCCGAGCATCGGCAGCGCTATCAAGGAGAGAAGGATATGCTGGTCTATGAATTGCATGGGGCTATTTTACAACGGATGGACGGAACTGAGGGGAATTATCACGAAATAGGCTGGAAGTCTATCTTTTTATCTCGCCAGTTTAGGGCTGGGCAAATTCATTTCACCCACATCCCCTGTCTGCACAAGGGTAAGATCCAACACCTGCCTTCGCAGGGGCAGGCTCTTTCCTTATGCAATTATCAATGTAATCATCACATCACAAGTCAAAGATACAATATCCAGCCTTAACCACACACCACCACACACCATATTCCTTGCTTTCGCCGCCAACGCGCGTATAATCGCAGATGAATTGATACTACCGATACTCAGGAGGTTCGACCACGATGACCACCACGACTAGAAGTGTTCCGACAAAGGACGAGGTGCTGGCATACCTGAGCGAACGGCGCAATTGGGGACGCTGGGGCGACAAGGGTTCGGCAGGTGCTATGAATCTGATTGACGAGCGGAAGCGGCTGCAAGCCATCGGGCTGGTGGAGAAGGGGCGCACAGTGTCGCTGAGCAGACCGTTTCCGGTGACGCCTACTGCGGAGAACCCGCGGCCGGCGCAGCATTATATGCAGGTCTGGGAGAGGCCCGGCAACTCCGGCGCGGCCGTCGATTACTACGGGCTGATATACCACGGCACAGCGACCACGCACATCGACGCACTATGTCACGTATGGGACGAAAACGGTATGTGGGACGGACGCAAGCCGGAGGATACGCTGACGTTCGAGGGCGCGAACTACGGCACGGTGGACGCATGGAGCGACGGCATCCTGACGCGCGGCGTGCTGCTGGACGTGCCGAAACATCGCGGCAAGCCGTATGTAACGGTCGAGGAGCCGGTACATGGCTGGGAGCTTGAGGACATCGCCAAGGAGCAGGGCGTCACGCTCGAACCGGGCGATGCGGTGATGGTGTACAGCGGGCGCGAGGCGTTTTCGGCGGAACACGAGGGCATATGGGCGAACTCGGTGTCCGGCGAGCCGCGCCCCGGATTGCACGCTTCCTGCCTACCCTTCGTGCGTGACAGCGATATGTCGCTGCTCGGATGGGACATGATGGACGCATCACCCAACGAATACGACATCGGCTGGAGCGTGCATGGCGTCATATTCGCATACGGCGTGGCGCTGCTGGACAACGCGCTGCTCGAGCCGCTGGCGAACGCCTGCGCCGAAGAGGGCCGCTACGAGTTCATGATCAGCATCAACCCGCTGAATGTCATCGGCGGCACGGGTTCGCCAGTCAATCCTATCGCCGTCTTCTGATTGCCGCTATAATGGTTGAACAGGACAAGCGCAACGCCCCGATGTGAACCCTTCGAGTTCGGCCTGTACATATCCACAGGCCCACAGGCGGCGCTTGCGGTTGCCACTGTAGCCGCTATAGGAGGTTGCTATGACAGAAGACAACGTCGTTCAAGCATACCCTCTGAACATTCGCGGAGACCTGTCGTCCGCTCCGGGGCGAGGGCTGTGGCTCATAAAGTGGTTTTTTGCGATACCACACTTCATCGTGCTGTTTTTCCTCTCGATTGCATCCTTTGTAGTATGGTTCATCGCATGGTGGGCGATACTCTTCATAGCGCGCTACCCGCGCGACATGTTCAACTTCAATGTCGGCGTGATGCGGTGGATGTGGCGCGTCTCATTTTACGCCGGTGCACTGGGCACAGATCGATACCCTCCGTTCAGCCTAGCGCCCGACGACGACTACCCCGCCGACCTGCATGTGGAGTACCCGGAACGGTTGTCGCGCGTGAATGTCATATTTAAGTGGTGGCTGTTTGCGATCCCGCATTACATCATCATTTCCTTCTTCGATGGCTTGGGGCTTGCAGTCTCTATCGTTACCGGCGTGGCTCTCCTGTTCACCGGGCGCTACATCGAGGGTTTGCTCGGCATACAGATGGCTTTGAATCGCTGGAAGTGGCGCGTATACGGGTACACCAGTTTGATGTACGACAAATACCCGCCGTTTGAGTTCGACACCTCGACGAGATAGCGTCACGGGAATGTCAAGTATGCACAGGATAAACAAGGCTCGTCCGTAAAGGCTATCCTAGATACCCACGTCATTTACCCATGTCATTCGAGATAATCCCCACCGCGCCATACGACTTCGACCTCACAGTCGGCAGCATGACATTCTTTCAAGCGCGCCACGCCGCCGACATGTTCGAGGATGGCGCTCTGCGGCGCGTGCTGTCTCTCAGTGATAAGCCCGCGCTGGTGTCTGTGCGCTCGGTGGGCAGTGTTGACGCGCCAAGGCTCGCGGTCGAAGTAAGCGGCAACAATCTGACACCAACCGACGAAGAAGATGCGCTGAGTATCGTGCGCCGCATGCTTGCCACGGATGCCGACATATCCGCTTTCTATGAGATGGTGCTTGACGACCCGCACCTCGCGCCTATGATCGGGAATATGTACGGGCTGCGGCCGACATGCGCCCCCACTGCGTATGAGGCGCTGGTGCTCGCAATCCTAGGACAGCAGATAAGCACGCATGTGGCGCGGATGCTTCGCAACCTGATTATCGAGACCTACGGCGACCGCATCACTATCGGAGGCGAGACGCTGCACTCGTTCCCTCGCCCGGAGACGCTCGCAGAAGCCGGCGTGGAAGGATTGCGCGCCATCAAGTTCAGCGGGCGCAAGTCCGAGTACATCACAGGCATATCGCAGCAGATAGTGTCCGGTGAGCTGTCACTAGAAGAGATGCGCGACCTGCCGGACGAGGAAATTGTCAGTGAGTTACTGGCATTGCGCGGCGTGGGCGCGTGGACGGCGCACTGGATGCTGATACGCGCATTCGGACGACCGGACGGCTTTCCGCACGGCGACCTCGCTCTCCAGCGCATGATGGGCATACTGGTCGGCGATGGCTCGGTGATGGCGCCGGAGGATGCACTGGTGTACTCGGAGCGTTGGTCCCCGTGGCGCAGCTGGGTTACGGCGTACATGTTCGGGGCGGGGCGCACCGGGCGCTTTGCCGAGATTGTCAGCGGCAAGTAGATCACGGAGAGTAATTTCCTACACGCAGATTCGCTCATATTTTTGCACTCAAGTCATGCTCAAGTCATGCTCAAACCGTGCGATGAGGCGGCAGTGTAAATCGACGATCTCGGCGATGTGAGGCTTGATGTGCAATAATGGTCAGGAATGGTATCGTAATTTGCGCGTCGTCCGACTATGCAGGCTTCTGCCAACCGGAAATCGGCTGGCAGCGATAGGCTGCGGGAACAGGCCGACGGGAATAGGGATGCAGCTATCAGCAAAAGGATGACGCGCTGCACAAGTTTCGATCGTAAGGAGCAGTAGAAGTTTGAATAACCGAAACAGATTTTGGATTATGCTCGGCGCGGGCGGTGTGGCGGTGGCGATTGCGATCGCCATCATAGCGGTGGCCGCGCTGAACCTGACGAGCCGCTCGGAGGCTACTCCGGCAGTCGCCGAGGAGTTCCCACCTTACACGCACATAATCGGTGAGGCGGACGCGCCGGTTACGGTGGTGGAGTTCGGCGACTTCCAGTGAGTGCATTGCCGTGATTTCGCCCTCGGGATAGGGCGACCAATAAAGAGAGACTATGTGGATACGGGCGATGTGCGCTTCGTGTACCGGCATTTCGCGTTTCTGGGCGAGGAGTCGGTCTGGGCGGCGGAAGCGTCCGAGTGCGCTTCTGAGCAAGGCAAGTTCTGGGAGTACCACGACATCCTGTACGAGAACTGGGTCGGCACGAATGTGGGAGCATATTCGTACAACAACTTAGTTGGGTTTGCTAACATTCTGGAACTGGATTCGGAGCAGTTCGCCGGCTGCATGAACGAGAGGAAGTATCTCGATCGCGTGCGGGGCGACAGCGAATTTGCCGAGAGTAACGGCATAACCTCGACGCCGACGGTGCTGATAAACGGGTTGCATGTGCGGGGCGCCGATTACGCTACATTCAGGGACGCTATCGAGGCGGCGCTTGCCGAGTCCGGGCAATAGCGTCGATGGTCAGAATAGCGCCATCTGCCAGAGGGTGAGGGTATGGCATTCATGCGAGGGCGTGCCCTCTGCTGGTCTGCCGCCGCCGTTCTGAGCCTGGTCGGGCTGGGACTGGCAACATACTTGAGCGTGGCGTATCTGAGCGGCGGGGGCGTAGCGTGTGGCGTGAGCGGCGGGTGCGGCG
>JAGGDZ010000211.1 GCA_024648655.1 Chloroflexota bacterium
ACGGCATTGAAGGGCTGCGCGTTGTGGACGCCTCGATAATGCCGGACGTAGTGCGCGCGAATACGAACGCAACGACCATCATGATTGCCGAACGGGTAGCGCAGTGGATTATCGACGGCTCCTAAAGGGAGTAGTTGCAACTGCCTTTCTCCCGCTGGCGCTTAATCTGTTGGCGTGTGCTGAAAGTTCGCCGGGATTGGAGGCACTGGAAGCAGAGGTGGCGTATTCGCGCGGCCTGACCCTGCGTGAGCAAGGGCAGATGCGTAATGCGTTCGACGAGTTCAACGAGGCGATTAGGCTGAACCCTCGATACGCTGAGGCGTATTCCGCGCGAGCATCTGTGTATTACGCTTTCGGAGATAGGCCCAAAACTATTCTGGACCTGAATACGGCGCTTCGGCTGAATCCTGAAATAGCCGAGGCGTATTATTACCGGGGCCTGATTTACATAGACAGCGGGAACAGCGACGACGCGGTAACGAACCTTACGAAAGCCTTACAGATAGAGCCTGAATTCACGGATGCCTACTACAATCGCGCACGAGTGTACTTCGCGTTGCAAGACTTAGAGGCGGCTCTGGAAGACCTCACCTCTGCCGTGGAGATCGAAAGCGACGCCGCGCAGCTTTACTTCCTGCGAGGGCAGGTGTACTTGATGGCAGAAGAGACTGGGAAAGGCATAGCGGACATCGAGCGCACACTTGCGCTGACGGACGACGAGCAGCTTGCAGCAAGGGCGAAGGAACTTCTTGCTCTGGTGAGATAGTCGTGGGCATGTCTATCTGGGAGCACTTGGCGGCAGACCGGGAGGAGTCGTGAAGGGCGAAGAGGCTCGAACTTCATTGCTCGATCGCGAAATCGGCGGGCTGGACTTGCGGAGCCTTGTGTGGCTTCTTATGATGTCCACCACTCTATTCGTGCTGCTGTTCCCCTTCTCAAGCTATGTCGCCGCGCTGCCCATCATTCAGGAGGAATGGGGGCTAAACAACACCCAGGCCGGCGCGATATTTTCGGCATATCTTGCTGGGTTCGCGGTGTCAGCGCTAGTGGTCGTGCCCATGACGGATAGGCTCGGTTCCAAGCGCATCTTCGTCCTCTGTACGACAGTATCGACCGCGGCGAACGTCATGTTTCCACTCGTCGCCAACGACGCCTTCTCTGCGTCAATCCTGAGAGCGATCGCCGGACTTGGGCTGGTGGGTGTGTACAATCCGGGCATGCGAATTGTGGCGGAGCGATTCGCGGACCGCGGACGCGGCTTTGCGGTAGGCACATTCGTTACTTTCTTCTATGCGTCAAACAGCGTATCACTTACTTTGACAGGCCTGCTGATGACGTGGTTCGAGTGGCGGGACGCCTACTTGATCATGGGAGCGGCTTCCGGGGCGAGCGTACTGCTGGCGTACCTCCTGCTGCGAAATCACAAGTCTCAATCTGCAATCGGATCAACGGGACGGCTGGATCTGTCAGCGCTTAGAAACAAGGCAGCCCGAATTTACATCGCCGGATACTCGCTGCACGCCGCCGAACTGTACATCGTGCGTGTGTGGCTGCCCGCCCTCCTTGTAGCTGCGCTCATAGCGCGCGGTGAGGACGAGTTAAGCGCAGTGGTGGGCGCAGCAACGATCGGAGGTCTGGCTATGGCGAGCGGGGCGATAGGGCCAGTGATGGGGGGAGTAATTTCCGACAGGTGGGGACGCGCGGTGTCGGCATCAGTCATATTTGCACTGAGCGGCGCATGCTCGTTCGCAGTTGGCTGGATGGTTGGATTTCCCGGGCCGCTGCTTGTCGGCGTAGCTATCATCTACGGTTGGGCAATCGCTGCGGATTCGGCGATTTACTCTACTGCGGTGACTGAGGTTGCCGAACCGGGACGCATAGGCTCTACTATGGCGGTACATTCGTTTGTGGGTTTCATGGGCGGCGTCATCGGGCCGATTTTTGCTGGAGCAATACTCGATGTGTCTCCTGAATCGCTGAAGTGGGGACTGACCTTCTCCGCGACGGGACTACTCGCGATTACGGCGATCCTAGTAATGCGCGGGATGTGGAGAGTGTCTTCTAACCACGCAGACGGATCTCGCAGATAAGGAATTTTGATCCGCCATCGCTGTTACTTGTGAATGGTTTCACACTTGACTATAATTAAGGTAAGACGCATGTTAGAAGCGTCAGCAGATTATCACGACTTACCGGAGACACAGAACCTATCCCCGACCTATATTCCACAGGGGGTATCTTCAAACTATGAAGATTTACTTTTGCCCGGAGTGCGGCTCGTACGATCTTGGCGACGGAAGCGTATGCGGTGATTGCGACGAGCCGATTCCGACGGACAGTTGGGCAGACCTGACCGAAGAAGAGATCGCGGACTTAGACTACGCGTATGGATTTGAGCTCCCGCCCGGATTGCCTTCGTGGGAATACGAGGTGGTTCGGCTGGAGGTTGTTGCGGAAGACGACAGGCAGCAGTACACGATGCGCTTGTTGAACAGCATGGGCGACAAGGGATGGGAACTGGTGAGCATTGGGGCGCTTGGCAGGAACGATGACAGACATTACGGCGTGTTCAAGCGCGCCTGGCTGGAAGATTTCTGACCCTTCAATCCTGTGTTTTCTCCCATAGCCTTTCTTTGGCATTAGACGGGCGGTAATTATACGCGCGGCGTCAGACATGCCCGGATTTCAGGCAGGCCGTCCAGTCGCTCCCCAGCTTATGACGCGCTCAGGCGTAATGCGGATGATGTCGCAGCCAGGCTCAAGCATTGCTGCGTACTGTGGGTATTTA
>JAGGDZ010000110.1 GCA_024648655.1 Chloroflexota bacterium
GCGAACCCGCACTCAGGCGCACGGCGCGAATCGGCGACGGCTGGCTCGTCTCGCAGGCAACGCCTGATGAGGTCAAAATCGGCGTGGACAAGATTTCCACATGGGCCGTCGAGTACGACAATGACATCGAAGAGGATCACTACGGCGTGCTCACCAGTTTCTTCATAGACGACGATGCAGAAGATGCGGAGCGCATCGCCACCCCGTATATGCTGCGCCGCCGCGAGGACATCCACTGGCGGGAGTTCTCGTCATTCGGCAGACCGGAGGTCATATGCGAACTCATAGACGAGTATATAGAGGCGGGCGCGGAGAAGTTTGTAATGCGTCCGGCATGCCCGCCTGAAATGATGCAGGAGCAGCTCGAAATACTCGGCAACGAGATTGTTCCGCACTACCACACCGCAATCGAAGACGCAGAGGTGAAGGTCTATGCCTGATTACACCACCAGAGTCGGCAATGTGGAGATTCTTGCGCTGTCTGACGGCAGCATTCGCTTCACGCCGGACGACTTCTTTCCAAGCGTACCTGCGGAAGCGTGGGACCCTTATCGCGAATACTTCACGCCCGAAGGCGAGATGATAATGAACCTCGGCTGCTTTCTGCTGCGCTCGGAGGGCAAGACGATACTGATAGATACGGGACTGGGCATCGACACGGGGCACCTGGATACGCTGGACAAGGGCAAGCTGCTCACGGACATGGAGGCGAAGGGCGTCGGGCGGGGCGAGGTGGACATAGTGGGGATTACGCACCTGCACATCGACCATGTGGGCTGGAATTTCTTGTATGACGATGGAGGCGATAGCGCAGGTTCGCAGGATAGCGAGGTCGAACGCAGCGGCGAGCCACAAGCTACGTTCGGCAACGCGCGCTACTGGGTGAATAACGCGGACTGGCGCGTGTTCACTCGCGGGGCGCTACGCAAGCGGGCGTACATCCCGGCGCAGGTTCTGCCATTGCAAGAGCAGGACATTCTCGAGCTTTTCGAGGGCGAGCGGCAGATGACAGGCGAGGTATCGACGCTGCCCACGCCCGGACATACGCCGGGACATACCAGCTTCCTGATAGCGTCGCAGGGTGAGCGCGCGGTCATCACAGGCGATGCGATCCACTCGCGGGCGCAGGCGCAGGAGACGCACTGGAGCCCCCGCGCCGACTCCAAGCCGGATGTCTCCGCTGAGTCGCGCAAGAATCTGCTTGAGCGCATCGAGAACGACAACGCGATGCTGATTTCCGGGCACTTCCCCGCGCCCGGCTTCGGCACGCTGGTTCGCTTGGAGGGTCGGCGGTACTGGCAGGCGGTCTAGGTAGCGTCCTTTAATGCGATAGGATCGGATAAGTCACCCCTCCGCCCTTTCGATCAACCGCGACAACCCGTCAATCTGACGCCTCAGCCGTGAGCGACCTGGCTCCGTCAGGCTGTACCAGGTCACCGGGCGGCGGCCTCTGAATGTCTTCTCCACCCCAACGAATTCGGCATCTTCCAACTTGCGCATGTGTGCGCCCAGACTGCCGTCCGTCTCGCCAAGCGCCTGCTTCAGTCGCGTAAACGTCAGCGCGTCGTGCCTCGACAGCAGCACGCATATCGCCAGCCTGACCCGGTGCTCCAGCAGCCCGCTGAGTGCAGTCAACTGGTCGTCGAGAGCCTCGATGTCCGGGTCAGCTCGCTCTTCCACTTGTCCGCGCTCCAATGAAGGCGTGTGCGGTCAGCGCAACGGCAGTGAGCGCTCCGGCGGCAATCCAGCCATAGTTAGGCAGGAACAGTATCGCCAGGTAGCCTACGCCCACCATCAACCCTACCGGCAGCAGACGGCGCTCCAGATGCACGCCTGCCAGCGTGTATGAGAGCGATAGAAGCAGAACCCATAGCGCTCCCATAACTTCCGAGCCGACATGTCCTGACAGAGCGAGAGTAATTCCCAATACCCCGGTCGCGCCGAAAACCGCCCAGTGCAGTCCCCAGCGGATTTCCTCGCGACGGCTCAACTGACCGGCGCGGTCGTTTGCGCGCTCACTAAGCCACCAACTTGCGAAAATGCCCGCCGGAACCATAACCGCCCAGTACCAGCCAATGCCGCTGTACGACCAGCCGACCCATCCGTTGGAGATGAAGTCCGGCATTGAAAACCCGACGAGACATATCGCCGCCCACATCAGATACACCGAAGGCACATGCACGCCTTTGGTGCGCTCGACTGCGCCCCTGACATAGGCAAGGTCGTCCTTCATACGTTCACTTGTGGCCATCGCTTTCCTCCGTCTCTGTCATTATTTTACTCTGCATACCATATTACTCTGTATCATAGAGTAATATACATTCTGAGTCAATGCTCCACAACGGTGATGTCGCGCATACGGTCCGGGAGCGCATCAGGCGGCTTAACGCGAGATTTCCGAGCCATTAACATTGCCAATTCGGAATAGATTATAATGTCAGTTAGATTGCTCTCCGGAAAGATCGACTGAAGTATTGGATCGCTCTTGATTTGGGTTTGCCACGAGATGCTCTTATCCAAATCCGGCGCGGAACGAAATAGAGTAACCGTGAATATGGAATGGAGGCGGCGGCAGTGATGCCAGGTATAAGCGGGTCCGGGCGCTTGGGGTCGGGCATGTTCTGGGGTGGCTTGATTGTCGCGCTCGGTGTGGCGTTCCTGGCGAACAACCTGGGAGTCATCAACCTTGGCGGCAGCATTTTCCAGTGGTGGCCCGTTATACTTATCGCTGTGGGGGCGTGGCTGCTCATATCGAGCGGATTTCGGAGGATGGTGGCTCCACTGGTGCTAATCGTCATTGGCGCAATCTTCTTGCTGGGCAATCTTGGGTTGGATATTAACTTGCTGGAATACTGGCCCGTATTGCTGATAATCATTGGGGTCGGCATTCTCAGCCGCGCCATTCGCTCGCCGCGCTGACGCTGATGTATCAGTCCTATATCGCAATCAATAGGAGTAATCGATGACAGCAAGAAACGGCTCCGGGCGCACGGGACTCGGAAGCAGGTTTTTCTTTGGCGCGCTGGTCTTAGCCATTGGCATCCTCTTCCTGCTTAACAGCACAGGAGTCGCCGACTTGGACCGCCTGCTGGACTGGTGGCCCTTGCTGATTATTCTATACGGCGCTTGGCGACTGATTGCCAACAGGTTCCGCAGGTTGTTCTTCCCTATACTGCTGATTGCTATAGGCGCCATTCTTCAGCTCGGGCAGCTCGGTTTCGACATCGACTTCGGCAGGTTGTGGCCCATTGCGCTCATCGCCGTAGGAGTCCTGATACTTGCGGGCGGCATAAGAAGGCGAAACCGCAGAGGTCGCAGTTCGGCAGCCTCACACGGCTCTTCGACAATTATCGACGTGGACGTGTCAGCCTCAGGGAATATGGACGATGCAGCGCTGCACGCGATAGTGGGCACGCAGGACAGGATAATCTCAGGCGACTTGCAGAGCGCCAGCGTCAATGTAGTAATGGGCAGCGGCAGCCTAGATTTGCGCGATGCGAAAATCGTGGATAAGCCTGCTACGCTGGAAGTTTCGACTGTCATGGGCGAGGTGAAGGTCCGCGTGCCCACAGAATGGAATGTACGCATCGAAAACTTCGTGACGATGGGCGATGCGAAGGACGCGCGCCGCAGCCCGCCGGATAACGGAGATACGCCCGACCTTATTGTCAGCGGCAGCGTCACGATGGGTAGCCTGCAAATTACAGACTGAACCTACATCAAAGGCATATTATACCGGAGCATCTCATGTACTCAATCGACCTTTCGGACAAGCACGGCATCGTCTTCGGCATCGCCAACCACCGCAGCATAGCGTGGGCGATAGCGCAGATTCTGCACGAGGCGGGTGCGAAACTCGCCATCGCCTACCAGAACGAGCGGGTGAAGAACAGCGTCGCAAAACTGGTGGAGGACTGGGAAGACACCCCGCTAATCGAATGCGATGTTGGCGACGACTTCAATGTGGCGACGACGTTCGACACGGTGGGCGACAGGTTCGGCTCACTGGACATTATGGTTCACAGCATCGCCTTCGCCAACCGCGACGACCTCGGTGGACCATTTTTAGACACCGACAGGGAGGGCTTCCGCCTCGCCCTGGACATCAGCGCATATTCGCTGCTTCCCATCGCGCGCTACGGCGCCCCGCTGATGGAGCGGAACGGTGGCAGCATCCTGACACTCACCTTTCAGGCGGCAAACCGAGTCTTCCCCGGCTACAATGTCATGGGCACGGCAAAGGCAGCGCTCGAAAACGAGGTCAAGCAGCTCGCGTCCGATCTGGGACAGCAGAACATTAGGGTGAACGCAATATCGGCCGGACCGCTGGATACGCTGTCATCGCGCGTCATCAGCCACTATCGTGACATGAAGCGGATTCACGCCGAGCGTTCTCCAATGCGGCGCAACATCACCGCAGATGAGGTGGCAAAGGCTGCGCTGTTTCTGTGCAGCGACCTGTCGGGGGGCATCACGGGGGAAATCCTGCATGTAGACACTGGATACAATATCATGGGGATCTGAATCATGGGGATCTGATGACGCCTGACAGCCCACTGACCGATTGAAATACTGACTGACCGAGGATTGATTGAACATGAACTGGGCAGAAACCATCGTGCAGGCGCTGAAGGATGACGAAGTGTCGCTTATCGCTTTTGTGCCGGACATTAGTATCCATCAGGTGACGCAGCTACTTGAAGGGGACGATTACTTTCATGTAGTGGCAGCCACTCGCGAGGAGGAGGCGATAGGCATCGCTTCGGGCGCATACGCCGCCGGGCGCAAGGCGGCGGTCTTTATGCAGTCCAGCGGCTTCGGCAACTGCATTAACGCAATCGCATCGCTGTGCATCCCGTACCGCATACCGCTGCCAATGTTCATCAATCTGCGAGGCGAAGTTGATGAGTTCAACCTCGCGCAAGTGGCGATGGGGCGCACTACGCGCCCAATTCTCGATGTACTCGGCATACCGCACTACACATATGAGAGCGATGACAGGCTGCACCGGCGAATAAGCGGGGCACTCAAGCTATGCTACGCATCGCGTCAGCCCCTCGCCTTGTGCATGACGCCGTTGCTGCACGGCGGCAAAATGGCATAGGATGCGAACAAGGTCTGACAGGACGGTAAGGATAAAGGGTAAGGATAAAGGATTTTGCACAGATTATCCGCGACGAAGATGATCCTCGATAACGCCGGTGACTTGCCCATCGTTGCCAATCTTGGTCCCACATCGGACGAGCTGTGGCACCTTGCGCCGGAGCGCGACCGCAACTTCTATGGTTACGGCTCGATGGGACTGTGCTCGTCGATGGCGCTGGGTATGGCGCTGTCCACCAAGGAGAAGGTCATCTCCCTAGACGGTGACGGCAGCCTGCTGATGAACATGGGCACACTCGCGACCATCGGCCGGGAGCAGCCGCGTAACCTGATTGTCATCGTATGGGACAACGAGATGTGGGGGCAGACCGGCGCGCAGCCAACGCATACGGCGTTCGGCACCAGTCTGGAACATGTGGGAAGGGGCTGCAATATCTCCAAGACGGCGACCGTTGACGATGAAGAGTCTCTCGCCACCGTCTTCCGACAGGCTCTGAACGAAGACGGCCCCTGGCTCATCGTCGCAAAGATTGAAGAGGAAGAATACCTGCCTACCGCGCCGGTCGAGCCTGAGATGACTCTGTACAACTTCCGCAAAACCTTCGAATAGCAGCCAGCATGCCCGAATCCATCTACCTCGAAGTCGAAGACAACGCAAACTGCGAATACATGCCGCTGATGCTGTATGAGGCGCACGCCGATGCCGTGCCCGTAACTCGTATCGTCCTCGACGAGCCAGGCAGACTGCCCGGCGTCTATCAAGTTACGGGCTGGAGCAGCGAAGGTGACGGCTCCCCCTGCTCCGCGATGTACGCGCCCGTCTCAGATTCGGGACAGGCGGTCGTTCACCTAGTCTTCGGCGGCGATTGGGGCATCCGAATGAAGCCAGCCGATTCGACGGTCGAGTGGAGTATGGATGACCCGGAGCAGTTCGGCGAGCCGTACTTGATGCTGATGGACGAAAGCGCGGTTATCCTGAAAGATTAATCCGCCAACGTGTAGATAGGTTCTACTTGTCGTGTTAGGCGATTTTGCGCTAGGTCATATCCGCTCTGCAAGTTCATCCAGAACTCAGGGGGAAGTGCCGAGTGCACCGCTGAATAGCCAAGCAGTCTCCGCCGTTACTCCGCGCTTACCGCGCACGATTTCGTTCACCCTCTGGACGCGAACATCTATGTGCTCCGCAAGAGCAACCTGAGTCAACCCTATAGGATTCAAAAACTCTTCAAGAAGCATCTTGCCAGGATGTGCGGGGGTACGATTTTCAGGAATCAAAGTCATGGCTTCACCCCAATAACCAAGAAGGTCAATGGTAATCAACCAACTTCACTTCGCAGGCATTTTGACCTTCCCAGAGAAACACAATTCGCCACTGGTCGTTTACTCTTTTAATGTCAAGTGGTTCACCGGCAGCGCGATCAATTCCGCCCACCCGCAGCCGCCGGCTGTGCCGCCGATGCTTCCGCGCTTTCGGCTTCGGAGTCCGAGGTCATTCTTCCACGCAGCGAGGGAACCAGCAAGCCCACAAGCCCAACGGTTATCAGCCCCAGCACCGCGTTGATAGTCATCGCTTTGGGCGCGCCTATGAGGTCTGCCATCCTGCCGAGCATCAGCCCGCCGATAGGACCGGCGCCGATAGCAAGCGTGATCACACCCAGTCCTCTGCCGCGCATGTCGTCGCGCGCGACCAGCAGAATTATGGTTGCCTGCATCGCTCCGAACCCCGCCGTTCCCAGCCCTAGCATCAGCATCAGAGCAAGAGACACTCCATACCACTGGGAGAACGAGAAGAGCAGCAACATCGTCAGTCCTGCCATCGAGCCGAATAGATAGACCCGTCCGTGGTGCGTAAGGTTGGATGCCGAGGCTATAGCGACCGAACCCGTCAGGGCGCCCAGCCCTTCGAACGCAAGAAGCAACCCCATCAGCGTTGGCCCCACATCCAGCACCTCGGAGGCGACAACGGGAATGAGCTGCTGGTAAGGAAACAGCAACAAGTTCATGAACACTGTTATCAGCACCACGGCGAGCAGCGTAGCCTCGCTGGCGACATAGCGAATTCCCTCAGTAAGATTACCGATGATATTCCAGGAAGCCTGCGGTGTGTCTGTACTGTCGTGATGCGGCGTCTTCACATTCAGCATCATGATCGCCGATGCGATGAAGAACAGCAGCGTAACGGCGTAGCCTGCTTCAAGTCCATAACCGTCGCTGAAGAGGAAAAGGCTTGTGCTTATCAGCCCTCCACCAATCAGAGGGCCCAGCGTGCGGCTTGAGTGCATGCCTACGGAATCTAGGGCGATGGCGTTGTTTACGCGCGCCCTACCAAGTACATCCAGCACGATGGTGCGGCGTGATGGCATGTCCAGCCCCCAGCCTATGCCGCCGATCAGCATCACCAGGTAGGCATGCCAGTACTGGACGTTGCCCATGGAGAAGATGAGGTCGGTGAAGATGAGCGCCGCCATTCCGACCGCTGCCAGCAGATTTGCGAATAGTGTCCCCAGCAGGAGCTTGCGCTTGTCCAGGCGGTCCGCGAGTACGCCGCCGAACACTCCCAGCACGACAAGTGGGCCCATCCCTGAAAAACCTACCAGCGTAACCAGGAAGGCGCTTCCCGTCTCCTCGAACACGAACCATCCTAGCATCGTCATCTGCATCCAGCGCGAGATGTACGCGAAGAAGTTGCTCACCCACAGCAGACGATAGTTGGGGTTCAGGAAGGCGTCGAATGTGTGGATTCTGCGGGGTATGCGTCTTGCCAAGTCCGAAAGTCCAGTCGCGCGATTAACACCGTTGTAACACCAAGACATTCTATACTGCGTGAGCATCAACTGAAAGCCAAATTATGGCGCAAAGATTGGTAACACATGGGTTAAATCTTTGCTATAGTCTATGAGTGCGACTTTTCGAGACGCATTACCAATGGACTTGCTTGAGAGAATCCCTTTCGTTAGTTCAAGGCGAGTAGTTTTTCCATTCGGCCTGAATTCATGGCATGGAAGGATTTAATTCCCCTATCAGTCTTCCGGTGAAAGCCTTCCGGTGAAAGCCTTCCGGTGAAAACGCCACTCCGAAATACCGAATAATCCCCAGGAGTCCCGCACTTGAGCTTCATAACCCGACTCGCGCTTCGAAGACGCCCCGTTACCGTTCTCATCATGATAATGCTATTTGCGCTAGGCATTTATTCATACGTCAATCTCCAGCGCGAACTCTTCCCCGAAATCGCATTCCCCAACGTAGCCGTCAACGCTTTCACAGCCAACTCCGACCCTGAAACTTTGATGCGCGATGTTACTGAGCCATTGGAAGAAGCTATTTCAGGCATAAGCGGTCTAAGGGAGGTTAGCTCGATTTCGACGGGAAGCCGAGTCAACCTGCTTGCGACATTCGACTTCGACACCGACATGGCGGAGGCGGAGCGCGAGATTGAGAGCGCGGTGAACGGTACAGACCTGCCGGACGGTGTCTTCACACTCGTAAGTCGCCTCACCGCCGACTCGTTCCCTGTCATTCAGTTCACCGTATCCGGCGACGAGGACATTCCTGGACTGCAGCGACTTGTGAGCGATGTCATTGAACCACGCCTCAATCGCATTGAAGGCGTGGGCGCGATATACACGCTTGGTGAAATCGAGGAAAAGGTTATCGTCTCCGTTGACGCCGACAAGCTCGAAGACCTTCGCATGTCTTCGGCGCAAGTTGCGGACTCGATAACGCAGAACAACATCAGCCTGCCTGCGGGCAGCATCAACACGCGCGGCATCGGATACCCGGTACGCACGGCGAACCAGATAGGCTCTCTCGAAGACATCCGTGAGCTAACGGTGGGATTTGAGCAGACGGATGTTGGAATTCCACAGGGTGCACAGGGACCGCAGAGCGGCAAGCGCGCCATCAAAGTATCCGATCTCGCAGATGTGGAGCTGACCACCGCCGAGCCGCAGCGTATCTCTCGCGCCAACGGCAAGCCCGGACTCATTCTCGCCATAGTCAAGGATCCGGACTCCAACACGGCGGACGTTACGGAAGCGGTGAGCGCGGAAATTAACGAGATGATCGAAGGTGACGTAATCCCGTCCCATGTTGATGTGCTCGAACTCTCAAACAGTGGCCCACAGGTCCGGGAGTCGTTGCAGAGCCTACTGCGAGAGGGCACCATCGGCTTTCTGTTCGCGGTCGCAACGGTCTTTATATTCCTGCTGAATATCAAGCCATCGCTGGTGCGCGGCATCGCCCTTTCGCTTCGCCCGACAGCCATCATTGCAATCTCCATACCCCTGAGCCTTCTCACCGGCGTGCTGCTCTTGTCCGTGACCACAGATATTTCGCTTAACTTCATGTCCCTCGCCGGTCTCGCAATCGCAGTCGGGCGCGTGGTGGACGACAGCATCGTCGTGCTGGAGAACATATACCGCCACATCTACCTTGGGGAGAGCCGCTTCGAGGCGGCAATCAATGGCACTCAGGAGGTTGGCGCGGCTATCATCTCCTCGACGCTCACCACCGTTGTCATATTCATTCCCCTGGCGTTCATATCTGGCGTTGTTGGCCAGTTTTTCAGCCCGTTCGCCATTTCCGTAAGCCTAGCGCTGTTGGCATCCACCGCGGTCGCTATAACTATCGTGCCGGTGCTGGCGGCGAGTCTGCTCCGTCGTGGCGACTTCGACGACGACCAAGTTTCAGGCACCGCACCCGCAGACCGTCAGTCCATGATCCAGCGCATCTATTCTCCGATGCTGCTGTGGGCGATACGCTACAAGTTCCTGACTGTGGCGATCGCGATTATCGTCACCATATCCAGCTTGGGACTGATAACGGTCATACCGATTACTTTCTTCCCGGAAACAACACCCGAATACCTGACTATCAATATCGAACTTCCAGTCGGCACATCCGTGGAGCGCACCTACCAGGAAGCGCTCGCGGTGGAAGATGCGCTACTCCCCTATGTCGAAAGAGGCTGGATCACACTCTACCAGACCACGGTCGGAGGCAGAGCGGAGGAGTTCGACAGCGGCGCCGCGGGCGGCTTCCATTTAGCGGGCGCCTTTGTCAAGCTATCGGAGGATGTACCCGAAGACATAGAGCAGCAGGTGCGCGATTCCCTGCCCGACCGTGGTGATGATGTCACTATAACGGTGTCGGGCATCAGCGGGGGACCTGCTCAGGGAGACATGGATGTCAGGATTACGGGGCCGGACTTCAACGAAATCTCCGATGTGTCCCGCAGGCTTGTGGAGGGTCTGAGCACCATAGACGGGCTGGTCAATGTGAGCAGCACCGCTTCTGAAGGCAAGGACGAAGTGGTCATCAGCGTTGACCCCACGAAGGCCGGCGAGTATTCTCTTACGGCGACCACGGTAGGGCTGCAAGTGAATCAGTTCATCGCAGGCAGGGACATTTCGGAGATAGACATATTAGGCAAGACGGTGGACATCGTCATTCGCGGCGACCGCGACGATGTTGACGATATCGAGAAGCTAAAGAATATGCGGATTGGAAGCCCTGTTGGACCCGTGAAACTTGGTATGATCGCCGACATAGGAATCAGGGAAGCGCCTCTGAGCATCTTCCGATACGACAACGAACGGTCCGCCAGAATCACCGGGAACATCGTTGCCGAGGACACCCGCGCCGTCGGCGTGCTAGTCCAGCAGGAGATCGACAGTCTGGAAGACATACCGCCCGGAATCTCTATCACAAGCGGAGGCATCTTCGAGCAGATTAACGAAGGATTCCAGGACGTCTTCGTGGCGATGGCTGTCGGCGTCGTGCTTGTCTATCTGGTTATGGTCGCAAGCCTTGGTGCGCTTCGAACGCCCTTCATCATCGTGCTGAGCCTGCCGTTAGCGGTTGTCGGCGCTTTGGTTGCGCTGCTTGTAACCGACCGAACCCTCAGTCTATCCGCGATGATGGGCTTCCTGCTGCTCGTAGGGATCGTCGTGACCAACGCCATCGTGCTTCTCACGTTTGTCGAGCAGCTGCGTGAACGAGGCTACGATGTATTTGACGCGCTGGTAGAGGGCGGCCGAGTGCGCCTGCGTCCCATTCTCATGACCGCGTTCACCACGACGTTCGCGCTTCTACCGCTCGCCGCGAGTGGGACGGACACCGGCATCATCGGAGCGGAGTTGGCGACGGTGGTGATAGGTGGGCTGGTCAGCTCGACATTCCTGACGCTCATCGTGGTGCCGGCAGTGTACTGGATATTCAACGTATCGATTCCCAACGGGTACGCCCGGCTGGGCAGACTCATCAGCCGAACTCCAAATCCTGGGTCTGCTTCGGCGGATTAGCGTGACAATTGGATGGTGCAGATATGAGTGGAAATGAAAGGGCGAGCGTCGAGTTCAACGGCAGGCTCATCGAGTACACCGTAGTACGGAGCGCGCGCCGAAAGAAGACTATCGAGATTATGCTTGATGCGGAGCACGGGGTGCTGGTGCGTTCCCCGATGCGCACAACGCGCAAGGACATTGCCGAAATCGTTCAGAATCGCGCGGGCTGGATACTCAACCACGCCACTGAGGATGTCCTCAACCCGACGCCGCGTCGCTTCATGGACGGCGAGACGCTGCTCTATCTTGGGGAGCGGCTCCCGATAGTCGCCAGTGCCGCGCTAGACGGGCGCGTCTCTGTCTCTTTTGAAGACGGCGCATTTCACATCGCCACACCTCCGGACGTATCCGGAGATGACCGGACTGCCGCCGTCAAGGAAGCGGCCGAACGGTGGTATCGGCGGGAGGCGACGCGACTGCTGCCGGAGATAGTGGCGCGCTGGCAGAGCAAGGTGAGTCGCAAGAGGCCCACACGGGTTCTGATACGCAACCAGCGGAGGCGTTGGGGCAGCTGCTCTTCAGACGGAAGCATACGCTTGAACTGGCGGATTGTGATGGCGGAGATGGCGCTCATCGACTATGTTGTAGTCCACGAACTGGCGCACCTCGCCGTGATGAACCATTCATCGCGCTACTGGCAGAAGGTGGAAAGCGCTATGCCGGATTACCGCATCCGGCGCAAGCGCCTCAACGAGATGGAAGCGCGCTTCTGGCTCTAGCCGTTGAGAATCTACCGCACGTAGCCGTTTTTGCTGTCCCATTCCTTCGCATGAGAAGATCTGCGCAAAGGGTCGCCGTACCCGCCGCCGCCGGATGAGAGCGCAATAATGCGGTCCCCGGGCTTGACTATCACGCCCGTCTGCTTGGTTCGCAGCACGGTCTCCACACCGCCTGAGACGATGGAGTATCGGTGCGGGAGACCGGGTTCGCCACCCAGCACGCCGAACGGAGGCACTATCGCGCCGTCCCCTGCCGTGTTGAGGAGCGCCTCACCCTTACCTTCGTAGATGATTTCGCATACCGCGCCCAAGCCGCCTCTCCATTGACCGTTTCCGGCAGAACCGGGGCGCAACTCGTGGTTCACAACGAACAGCGGGAAGCGCTCTTCGGTTACTTCTACGCTGTTGGCGCGGATTCCGCCGGCTACATTGACCTCGCCGACGCAGCTCCAACCGTCATGGCCGAGCGCCGCGCCGCCGCCGCCTCTCGCCATGAAGAAGTGCCACAGGAACGATTCGCCGGTTCGCGGGTCGGTGCCGGTGATGGCGTACCGCAGACGTCGGGAGAAGCCGGCGTTCACCGCTTCAGGGACCGCCTGGACGAGTGCCTTGAAGATTGCCTCGACAATCTCTTCGGCGCAGTGGTTCGTGCTCATGCATACGGGAGCGGGGGAGTTGGCATTGACTATCAAGCCCTTGGGCGCGATTACTTTTAGGGGACCCATAGAGCCGTCGTTCTTTGGGACATCATACGGCGCGAGATACATAATCGCGGCGTGCGCCAGCGACCTAGTATTAGCATAAGCGCTGTTGATGAAGCCTGTCACCTGCGGCGCGGACTCGCTCAGGTCAATGGTCAGCGTGTCCTCGGCGACAGTCACTCTTGCCCTTATGGGAATCAGCTCTGAGTCGAAGCCGTCGTCATCCACAAGCGATTCGCCGAAGTATTCGCCGTTGGGCCAGTCGGATATAAAGCTCCTGACTTGCGCCTCAGTCGCGTCAAGTATGCCATCCACAATACGGGCCAGCCGGTTGGAGCCATAGTGCTCGACAAGCTCTCGGATACGCCGCTCTGCCGTGAGTATGGAGCCGATCTGGGCGTTAAGGTCGCCGAGGAAGTTTTGGGGGTACCTGACGTTTGCCGCCATCATCCGGAGCAGGTCGTCACGAGGGGTATCGCCGTCGTAGATTCTCAGGGGCGGGATTCGCAAGCCTTCGTGGAATATCTCACTTGCGGACGGATTATAGCCGCCGTGAGTGCCACCGCCGACGTCGGTGTGGTGCGCCCTGTTCACCGTCATGAAGGCGAGCTTGCCGTCCACGAAAACTGGGCGAATCGCGGTGATGTCCGGCAGATGCGAGCCACCAAAATAGGGGTCGTTGAGAAGGAAGACATCTCCCGGAGCGATGCTGTCTCCGAAGTAGTCGAGCACGGCGCGACCCGCAACCGGAAGCGCGCTGACATGCACGGGTATACCCTCGCCCTGCGCGACCAGTCTGCACTGGCTGTCCAGAATTGCGGTCGAGAAGTCCCGGCTGGCGTTGAGTATCTGGGAGAGCGCAGTGCGAAGCATGACGTCCATCATTTCGATAGCGATGGACTCTAAGCGATTGCCCACTACGGAGAGCGTAACGGCGTCTCCTTCGGCAGCGCCGGAATCTTGCGTGGATGCCTCGACGTCAATGTGCAGAATGCCGCCGCTGTCGAAGCGGGCGGAGCATCCTTCGTCGATGACAATGGTGTTGTAGTCGGTGTTGATGACCGCGGGACCGGTAGTAATCTGCGACGGGACTGCTCCGCTCTCGCTTGGGATATGCGCCGTATCATTAATGTCGCCTTCGATGGGCAGCCGCCCTATGGCGCTCGCCCTGAGCGTAACGATTCTGATGTCCTGCTCTTGCTGTCGGTACGCGTAGAGCTGCTCGAATCGCTCGTGCATGTTTTCTGCCCAGAGCACTCGTAGATCGTCATCGGGCAGGCTGAGGTCGGGGACATCCACCGTAACCTCGTATATCTGGTCGAGGTATCGCATGTCCGCGGAAAGGTGAACGCTGATGTCGGAGTCGGCAGCGCCCGCGTCGCGGATTCTCTCTCTGCCGTCCTCGACCAGGGTTGCAAAATCAGACCGCAAGTCGTCAAGTTTCACGTTGCTGAGGCTGGAAGGGTGGGACATCGCGAGGTCATACTTCAGGTCGGAAGCCATCATGCCGAATGCGGACAGAACGGGGCCGGCCGGCGGTATCAGGACGCGTCCTATGCCAATCTCCCGAGCTACCCTCGTCGCGACTAGACCTGCCGCTCCGCCAAAGCCCATCAGCGCGAACTCACGGGGGTCGAGTCCGCGACTCACGGATGCGAGTCGAATGCCCTCAGCGATGGAACTGGAGACGACGCGGAGAATGCCCTCTGCAGCTTCCTCGACGCTAAGACCGAGTGGCTTTGCGACCTGACAGCGTATCGCCTCACTTGCGAGGTCAATGTCCAGTTGAACCGCGCCGCCGAGGAACTTTTCGGTGTCAAGCAAGCTGAGAACCAGCGCGGCATCGGTAACGGTGGGCTGCGTGCCTCCACGACCGTAGCAAGCGGGGCCCGGATCTGCGCCGGCGCTTGTGGGACCGACGCGCAGGACGCCGCCTTCGTCCACGCGGGCAATGCTACCACCGCCGGCGCCGAGTGTATGAATATCAACGGTGGGGACGGCTATCTTCCAGCCGGACTCGAACTTCTCGCCGGTGATATGCGGGCTGCCGTTCTCTATCAGTGTAATGTCGGTGCTGGTGCCGCCCATGTCGAGGGCGATTACGTGCTCTTCCCCAAGCCGGCGGGCGACATGCGCCGCTCCAGACGCACCTCCCGCGGGCCCGGAGAGTATGGACCTGACGGCTTGCTCGGAACTGTCCTCGACAGTGGCTATTCCACCGTTGGACTGAATTACGAACA
>JAGGDZ010000079.1 GCA_024648655.1 Chloroflexota bacterium
TGGTGTGGTATATCAGCGGTGCCATAGCCGTAGCCGCATGCGTTATCGTGTGTCTTGCCATATGGGGCCCGGGCATGAATTTCCCAGCAGAGTGGGGGAAGCCCATCGGAGCTCAAGTCGATGAGTGGATACTCTGGCTCACGATTGAAGCGTCCTGGTTTTTCGACGGAATAAAGACCATCATAACAAGAGTTCTCGTTACCATAGAGGACTTCTTGCTGTGGATACCGTGGCCGGCTGTAATACTGCTGGTGGGCTTAGCCGCATGGAAGTTTTCAGGGCGCGTCATGGCGATATTCTCGGTGGTTGCTCTGTTGCTACTGGGCTTGATGGGCAGACTCCCCGGAGGTACGAGTACACTGTGGGAAGGCTCCATGGAGACGCTCGCGCTAATCATAGTGTCAGTAGGCATATCGTTGATAATCGGGATACCGCTAGGCGTGGCAGCGGCGCGAAACTCCCTCGCTGATTCCATTCTTCGTCCGATATTGGACGGGATGCAGACGATGCCGAGTTTCGTGTATCTAGTGCCGGGTATTCTGTTCTTCGGGCTTGGAAATGTGCCGGCGGTGATGGCAACGGTCATCTACGCAGTGCCGCCGGTGATTCGCCTGACGAACCTGGGAATTCGCCAAGTGGATAGCGAAGTGGTCGAAGCGGCGCGCTCTTTTGGGGCTACACCACTCCAGTTGCTCACAAAAGTTCAGATACCCCTGGCGCTGCCCACGATAATGGCAGGCATCAACCAGACGACAATGATGGCGCTCGCGATGGTGGTTGTGGCGTCACTGGTTGGTGCGGGCGGGCTGGGCGAAGCGGTCTTGCGCGCGCTTGGCAGACAAGAAGCAGGCAACAGCGCAATCGCGGGGCTCGCAATTGTTATAATGGCGATTATCATTGACCGAATTACTCAATCGGTTGCGCGCGAGCGCCAGGACAGACTGAACGCAGGATAAGCGGGAGGGCATGAAATCGTGTAATTAAGAACAAGGAGGCAGAAATTCGGTAGATTACCATGAAACAAACCTAAAATAGGACACACTCAATCGACATGTACATATACGCTCAGTAAGGAGGAGTATATTTTGTTTAGCAAAGGTAAGTTACTATCAGTCACGCTGATTATGGCGCTTGTCGCCGTAGTGGCGATGGCGTGCGCGTCGGAGCCTGCCCCTGCCGCTCCGGCAATTGATGAAGCGCAACTAACACGCATAGTTGAAGCTGCGATGGCCAAGTCCGCGCCCGCTCCGGCGCCACAGGTCTCTGCGGAAGAAATCTCGGCAATGGTCGAGAAGTCCATGATGGGCATGTCCGAGTCGCAGGTGTCGGCTGACGAGATTGCGATGATGGTGGAAGAAGCGGTCGCAGGCGCCGCTATGGAGGGCGCAAGCCCTGAAGAAATCCAAGCAATGGTCGAAAGCGCGGTAATGGCCGCGAGCGAGGACGCCATTACAGCCGAGGATGTGGAATCTGCTATTTCCATGGCAGTCATGGAAGCGCAGGAAGGCATGATAACCAGCGAAGACGTGCAGGCTGCCGTATCCGGGGCCGTCATGGAGGCCGCATCAAACTCGCTGACCGCAATGGAAATACAGGACATCGTCGAAAAGGCGCTGGAAGAGCGCGCGATGATGGAAGATGCCGCGACCAAAGAAACTATCGTCTTCTCCGATCTGAACTGGACGAGCGCGCAGGTGCAGAACCGCATCGCGCAATACATCGTAGAGCATGGCTACGGATACCCCACAGACGTCATCTTGGGCGCTACCCTGCCCAACTTCCAGGGGTTGCAGAAGGGTGACATCCATGTAGCGCTTGAAATATGGCTGCCTAACCAGTCCATTGGCTGGGAAAAAGCAGTCGAACTTGGTGAAGTCGTGTCAGTCGGCACCAGCCTCGTTGGAGATTGGCAGAGCACATTCGTCGTTCCAAAGTACATCGCGGACGCACATCCAGACCTCAAAACCCCGCAGGACCTGATGAAGCCAGAATTCCAAGAGCTTTTCGCAACTGACGACAGCCGCGGCAAGGCGCGTCATGTGGCATGCGTGATCGGCTGGTCTTGCGAGCTGGTCAACACCGCACAGATAGAGACCTATGGATTGAACGACTATCTGCATGTGATAAACCCCGGCTCTCAGGAAGCGATGTTCGCCGAGATATACGCGGCGTTCGAGAAAGAAGAGCCGTGGCTCGGATATATGTGGGGCACGGGTGACCCGGCGCTGAAACTCGACCTGATTCGCCTTGAAGAGCCTCCCTACACCCAAGAGTGCTGGGACAGCGACAAGGGCTGCGCCTTTGCCGAGTCCCTCGTTCTCGTAGCAGTTCACAAGAGCTTGCTGCCGCGCGCTCCCGAGGTCATCGGGATGCTCCAGAACTGGGAATTCACGATAGACATCTACAAGAGCATCTTCCAATGGATGGACGCCAACCCGGGCAGCGAAGCCCAAGAAGCCGCAGTTTGGTTCCTCGATACCAACAAGGTGTGGGAAAGCTGGGTAACACCTGAGGCGGCGGCGGCGGTAAATGCCGCGCTCGCAGCTGAGTCCTAGACCGTATCCACAGTGAGAAACGGGACCGGCGGCTTACAGGACTGATGCCGAAGTTGGTATAGTCGCAGAAGTATCGGACTAAGCAAAGGGAGGCGAAATGAAATTCGCCTCCCTTATTTTGCGTCAGAGCGCAGCCGGCAGCAGAAATCTAGGCTAGTGGCTGGATGGTCACTTCACCGTCCGGGGAGATTGAACTTACCCGTGATGCGCCGCCGAATGCCACGGCGCGCTGCGATGTTTCGACGGTCTCTCCCGGCTGGACAAGCAGTGCGGTGCCGTTCTCGACCGCGCCCACAAGACCGGCATTGCCAAAACTGGTGAATGGCTCCAAGCCGACGTTGTAGGTGCGACCATACCATGGGTAGCCGAAGCCACCTCCGAAGGAGTGCCAGTACCAGAGGAACTTGAACACATCTGTGGAATAGCGGAAGCCGAAGCCCACGCCTGTCTTCTGATTGGTGACTGCGTACCAGCCGTCGGGCATGTCCGCGATGTAAGACATATCGTAGGAGCGGAAGCTCTTTGGCGGAATCCTGCTCAGGTCTCTTGGCGTGCCGTCCTTGAGCCGGGACATGGGCCATGGACCTTTGAAGCCGCCCTTGAGCTTGTTATTCGGGTGCCAGTCATCGCCTTCTTCGTTGATGAGGGTGCCGCCAGGCAGGTCGATGACACAGTCTTCGCTAAGGAACGGGGCACCAAGCGCAATGTGCTCGCCCCAGACGCAAGGCACAGATTCCTCACCCTCATTGGTCAGGCGCGCCTCGATTTCCAGCACGGCAGAGCCGCTGCGAATGGTCAGAATTTTCTCAAAGAAGAATGGCATGCGAGCGGCGCGCACCCAGAATCGCATCGAGACTACATCCGGCGTGTCTTCCAGAATCGCCGCGTCCCACGGCACGGTATTGACCTCCGCGTGCAACCCCATGTCCGCACCCATGTGTCGGCTGGGGAATCCGCCGCCGGGGAGAACCGTCTGCCAGCCGCCCTCGTACACATCCATCCACAGACTTTCGCCGTAGCCCGTGGTCGGTATGCGAACTGACGGGTTGCGTACACCCCACGGTGAGCGCCACAGAAAATCGGTGTCAGTCGGCTTGTGAACGAACTGGTAAACGTCGGCGCCCTTGTCGATGAGCACTACAATTCTAATCAGTTCGTTCTCGATGACGGCGGTCTTGAGTCCGCGAAATGTCCATGCGTCAGAGACGCGGCAGCCGTAGTTGCGTTCGATCTGGTACTGAGTCATAATCCTTGCTCCGAAAATCGACGGGTTTATCCGAGATCAGGGTAATGCAGAGCAATGCCCTTCGCTCCCGTTTCGTAGCGGGTAATGTGCCAGCGCCCTAAATTTGCGCTTAACAGAATGTCTCTGTTCGCGCCGCAGAAGGCGATGTTCGTAGGCGCTGCGATAAGGGTGCCCTCGAAGTCGTCGGCAAGCACTTCCAGCTTGCCGACGCTGCTGAAGCGATAGATGCGATCGGGTCGATAGCAAGCGATATATAGGTTGCCGTCAGTGTCGAACGCAACGCCGTCCGGCACTGCGTCGGGAAGTTCCACGACTGTTCGCATATTACCGGCAGAGCCGTCGGGTAAAATCTGAATCTCAGCAACGCGCGGCGGATTGAGGCTCATCGCGACGAACAGGCTGTTGCCGTTGGGACCGACGCACAGACCGTTGGGGAACTCGCACAGATCCTGCGTCCAGACCTCAGAATCTCCGTTCGGCTTGATCTTGAAGATTTTGCCATCGTCGGACTTCCAGTTACCCGAATCGCAGACGTATAGATTGCCTTCCGCATCGAATGCCGGGTAGTTGGGCGTGTAAAACGGCTCGTGCGGCGCGCCGGTGGCGTACTTTGACGCGCTGCCGTCTGGGGTTATCTTCATCACTGCGCGG
Source organism: Chloroflexota bacterium (assembly GCA_024648655.1). Taxonomy (GTDB): domain Bacteria; phylum Chloroflexota; class Dehalococcoidia; order Lucifugimonadales; family JADFKI01; genus Bin90. Next base: position 4,453 of record JAGGDZ010000079.1, read on the forward strand.
TTTCCGGTGTCGCAGGCATATATGTTGTGGTTGGCGTCCAACGCAAGCCCGAGTATGAAGCCCCCGGTGTCAGCTATCTGCGTTGCCACTCCGCGATTCACATCAACGCGGTATATCTGCCCCGCTTCGCCACCCGCATAGCAGTAGCCGTCCAGCCCCCAGGCGATTCCTTCCACATGGTCAAGCCCATCCACTAGCACCGCAACGTCCGTGCTGTTGTTCAGCAGAACCATATCTATTCCTCCAGATAGGTTGGCTAGAGATTCAACTTGTAGTGTCCTGGTAGAACGGGGAGTTGAGGAAGCCACCGTCAATGGGGATGCCGACTCCGCTGATGTAGCGCGCCCGGTCGCTGCATAGGAACATTACAAGGTCGGCGACTTCTTCAGGCATGACCTCACGCTTGATGGGGAAACGCTTCAGTCTCTGCGCTCTGAGTTCGGGTTCTCGCCCATAGACCATTTCGGTCATGGGGGTCAGCGCGACACCGGGACAGACCGCGTTGACATTGATGGCGTACTGCGCCCACTCCAAGCCAAGCTGCCCGGCGAAATTGATGAGCGCCGCCTTTGCGGGTCCATAAGCGCCGCGTTCGGGCACGGGCGCTTTTGCGGTGACGGACGACATTAGGACTACGCTGCCGCCATCTCCCTGCTCGACCATCTGCCTGCCCGCCTCCCGGCAGAACAGGAACGCCCCCGTGAGATGCGGTTCGAGGGAAAGATTCCACTGTTCGAGGGACATGTCCAGCACGGAGGACCTGATATTGGTTCCGGCGCAATGCACGAGGTAGTCCACCCGCTCTAGTTCACTTACTACTGTGCTGACGGCAGCAGCTACGGAATACTCGTCGGTTACTTCGACCGGCACGGCGATTGCTCGTCCGCCGCCAGAGGCAATCGATTGAGCTACATCGGACGCGGCTTCGGCGTTCAGGTCGGCGACGGCGACCGCTGCGCCGCAGGCGGAGAATTTGCGGCAGATCTCGGATCCCAGACCGCCCGCGCCGCCGGTTACGATGGCTACTTT
>JAGGDZ010000249.1 GCA_024648655.1 Chloroflexota bacterium
GGACTTCGCGTTTCGCATTCACACCTATGTGGGACACCGCTGCATCGGCGCCAAGGTGAATGGCAAGCTGGTCGCGCTCACATATCAGCTTCAGAACGGTGACACGGTTGAAATCATGACGAGCAAGGCGGTCAGAGGACCCAGCCTAGACTGGCTGAATCCCAATCTGGGTTACCTGAACACGAACTCTGCACGCACAAAGGTTAGGCAGTGGTTCAATCGACAGGAGCGAAGAGCGAATATCGAGCGGGGCAAAGATATATTCCGCAGGCAGCTGCGCCGTCTCAACATGGAAATGACGGACGCAGAACTTGCCGATGTCTTGAATTTCAGCAACACCGACGAGTTCATGGTCGCTCTGGGTGGCGGTGAGATAACCGTGGAGCAAATTGTTGACCGCATCGCGAATCAGGAGATTCCGCCGGACTCGGATTTCGAGAAGATATACAGCGTCCCAGCGAGCAGTCCCGCGTCCGGAATCGAGGTGCTGGGGGTAGGTGACCTGCTGACGCGAATGGCGAACTGCTGCACGCCAATTCTCGGCGATACCATCATCGGGTACATTACACGCACTAGAGGCGTTACAGTACACCGGCAGAACTGTCCAAACATCCTTGCGGAACGCGAGACTGAACGGTTGATTCCGGTGGGATGGAGCAAGGCGCACGAGCTTTATCCGGTGCGTGTGCGACTTGAGGCGCAGGACCGCGTGGGGTTGCTGCGAGATATTACTTCCCTTGTTTCGGAGGAAGGTGTTAACATAGCCTCATGTGTGTCGGAGGAAGAGAAGGACATCAGCGTAGTTTCTCTGACGGTTTATGTTGATGGAATCAGCCAGTTGAACCGACTATTCTCTAAGATGGAGAGCGTGCGCGGCGTAATTGGAGTAAGCAGAGCGAGGGTATAGCCTACGACTTACTCCCTCCCCTCGATGAGAGGAAGCAAGCTCGATTTGGGCAGAAGCGCATCTAATACTGAGACATAAGAGAACTGCGAAAGCATAGTTTACTTGTCGAATGACAACCGTTTTCTGGATTCATGCCCCCTGCTTCCGCAAGGATATGAATTGCAGGAAGGATGAAATGACAATTGGAGGACGAGAGAAGTGCCAAGTGCGAAGTCAGCGCGGGTATCGTTGAGGAAGCGCAGCAGGAATTTGCCGCTGCGCACTCGTGCGAAGACAGAAATCAAGAAGGCGCGTGCGCTCATGGACGCTAATGACTTGGACGGAGCGGAAGCGGCGGTGAAGTCGGCGTTCGTCGCTCTGGACAAGGCGGCGCAAAAGGGCGCCCTGCATGCAAACAACGCATCGCGTCGGAAGTCGCGCATCATGAAGGCGCTGGTGAAGGCAAAAAGCGCGAGTTAGCCGACATCGATGTACAGGATGAAGAGGATAAATAGATAATGCTCAGGATGAGATTGAGACGGGTCGGCGCAAAGAATCAGCCGAGCTACCGGATAGTGGTTGCGGATTCGAGAGCGGCGCGAGACGGCGCCTTTGTCGATTACCTTGGACACTACAATCCGCGCACGGAGCCGCCGACGGTCGTCATAGACGAAGAGAAGGCTCGGAAGTGGCTTAGCGTGGGCGCAAAGCCATCCGATGCCGTGCAACGCATTATAGACAAGATGGGAGAGCCTCAAGAAGCAGCGACTGCCGAGGCGACTTCCGACACTGACACGGAGGCGGAGTCGGACGCTTCCGAGGCCACTGACACGTCGTCCGAAGAGGAGACGACCAGGGACGAATGAAGGACATAGTCGAGTACATTGCAAAGGCTATCGTCTCGTACCCCGATGAGGTGGTGGTTACCGAAGAAGAGGAAGAAGACGGGCTTATCATCCTTCGACTGGATGTTGCTCCCTCCGACAAGGGCAAGGTCATCGGTCGTCAGGGTAGGGTGGCGCAGTCCATTCGTGCAGTGCTGCGTGTCGCCGCAGTTAAGGACGGCACAAGAGTCATCCTAAAGATCGACTAATTTCCGCGTATAGTGTCGTCAGTGCCAACTTCTCGTGAAACCCCGGTGGTTGTGGGCAGGATTCGGTCTGCATGGGGGTTGCGTGGGGATGTGAGCGTGGAAGTGCTATCGGACGCGCCGGCGCGGTTCGCTCCGGGGAGCATGCTTCGCCTGAGAGGGAGAACTACGCGCGTGGAACGCTCACGCAAGGGCAAGCGCGGACTTCTGGTGAAACTGGATGCTGCCAACGACCGCACGCAGGCTGAGGCGTTGTGTGGATTGGAACTGACAGTTCTTCCGAGTGAAGTGGAGCCGCTGCCTGACGGAGTGTACTACCATTTTCAGATTCTTGACATGCGCGTCGTTACCGAAGACGGTGAGCAACTTGGCACCGTATGCGAGATCATCGTAACGGGAGGCAATGACGTGTACGTCGTACACGAAGAAGGGCGCCGCGACATCCTGATACCGGCGCTGCCGGATGTAGTGCTGGTTGTGGATGTCGAAGCGGGTGAGATGCTTGTCAGTCTGCCTGACGGCTTAATCTAGTCAGCGGCTTGCACAGCGTCAGCCACTTTCGATTCCGCCTTGAACTCTGCAATCAACCCACGCAGCCTTGCTGCGTCCGCGTCAGGCAGAACCAGCCTGGGAGGTCGAGGATCGCCTATGGGCATGCCGACGGCTGCCATCGCGCACTTCGTTGCAGACACATACTTGTCGCCGCCGATGGCGTTTAGTAATGGTATCATTCGGTTGTAGAGTTGAAGCGCTTCGTTGTGCCTACCGGCGTCCATCAAGTCGCACACCGCCGCCGATTCCGCAGGCAGGAAGTTGCCGATGACTGAGACGTAGCCCTTCGCGCCGGCCGCAAGCGACTCGAAAGGGTGGTATCCGGCAAAGACCGATACGCTGTCGTTGATGCGGTGAATCTCGCGGACGCGCGAGATGTCGCCGCTGGACTCCTTGATGTAGCGCACGTTTTCCAGGGTGCCCAGCCGCGCTACGAATTCCGGTCGCAGGTCAACGTTGGCAGTGTTCGGGTTGTTATAGACCATAATGGGAATGGACACAGCGTCGCTTATTCGGCGGAAGTGCTCGAATAGCTCGTCCTCGGTGGGGCTGGAGTAATATGGCGAGATTATCATCAAGCCGTCCGCGCCGATTGCCTGCGCCTCCACTGAGTAGCGCACCGCCTTGTCCGTCCACTCGTCGGCAGTGCCGATGAGCACAGGGACGCGTCCATCTGCGGCTTCCACCGCCGTCTCGACTATCTGCGCGCGCTCGTCATCGCTCACAGACAGGAACTCGCCGGTGCTGCCGAGCGGGATGAGGCCGTGCGA
>JAGGDZ010000447.1 GCA_024648655.1 Chloroflexota bacterium
ATCAACCTCGGCATGACTATGAGCCGATTTATCCGGGTATGCTGCATGCGCCCCAGCCGAATCCTTATCGGCCAAGTTACGGAGGCGAGACACCTTCCGAATGCGCTAGGCGCTGCGCCGTAGCTATTGAGCAGCTTATTGAATTCCATGGACCGGAGACGGTCGCCGCAGTCATCGCAGAGCCGGTTGCTATACCGCAGGGCGCCGTTGTACCCGGCGACGAATACTGGCCAATGCTGCGTGAGATCTGCGACAAGTACGGCGTGCTGCTAATCGCCGATGAGGTGATATGTGGCTTCGGACGGACGGGCAAGATGTTCGCATTAGAACACTGGGGCGTCGTCCCAGACATCATGACGGTGGCAAAGGGCATCGTCAGCAGCTATCTGCCGATGGCAGCTGCGATTGTGAAGCAGGAGGTTGCCGACGTATTCGCAGGCGAGCGCAATATCCTGCGGCATGTCTTCACCACTGCCGGCCATCCGGTTGCGGCTGCCGCTTCACTGAAGAACATTGAGATAATCGAAAACGAAAACCTAGTTGAGAATTCGGCACAGGTCGGAGCGTACTTCAAGGAACAGCTGGAAGGACTTGCCGTTGACCACCCTCTCGTTGGGGATGTGCGCGGCATTGGGCTGCTACTCGCTGTCGAGCTAGTAAGTGACCGCAATACGAAGGCAGGTTTCCCGGCAGATTTGCAAGTACCGGAACGCCTGAACGAGAAATTCAAGCGGCACGGTCTGATATTCCGCATCAACAGCAACATCCTGAACATTGGGCCGCCACTATGCATAACTCGTGAGGAAGTCGATGAAATCGTGCATGCCATAGACCTTTCGCTCTGGGAGCTGGAAGGCGAAATGGGCATTTCGCGCATGACCTAGGCGCGGCGCCAATGTCAATGTACATCTTGGATAGGATAAGGGGTTTATGAAATGACGACTATTGGCGAGGTCGAATCCGTAAGGCAAGCCGCCTTAGACCATCTGTGGATGCATAACGCGGACTGGACAACAATGGCGGAAGAAGGCGGACCACCGATAATGGTCAGCGGAGAGGGCGTCCGAGTCAAGGATGTCGAGGGTAACGTCTGGATAGACGCGCACGGCGGATACGCCTCTGTGAACGCTGGCTACGGACATACGGCTATCGCCGACGCTATGCTGGACCAGATGCAGAAGCTGACCTATTTTCCGCAGGGCACAACCACCGCTCCACTTATACGCCTGGTGGAGAAGCTTGGCGAACTCGCGCCGGATAATCTTGAACGAGTCTGGCCCGTCAGTGGGGGATCTGAGGCGAACGAAACCGCCGTGAAGATCGCAAGAGCCTATCACAAGCGACGTGGCGACAGCGGGCGGTACAAGGTAATCAGCAGGCGCGGCTCGTATCACGGGGCAACCGGAGGGGTGATGTGGATGGGTGCGAGTTCCGGACTCAGTGACTTCGAGCCTGCAATGCCGGGAATGCTGTACGCGCCCCAACCAAACTTCTACCGCTGTGAGTTCGGCAGCGATTCGCCTTCCGAGTGTGCTGAGCGCTCTGCCAGAGCGGTTGAGGACCTGATTTTGCTGCACAACCCCGATACCGTTGCCGCATTCATCGGGGAGCCCGTCGCGTCCGGCCTTGAGCCGCCCTCGAAGGAATACTGGCAAATGGTGCGCGAGATATGTGACCGTTACGGTGTGCCGCTGATTGCGGATGAAGTCGTTACGGGCTTCGGTCGCACCGGCAAAATGTTCGCCATGGAGCACTTCGGCATCATTCCCGACATAATGACCGTCGCCAAGGGCATCACGAGCAGCTACTTGCCTCTCGCAGCAACAATCGCCGGAACTCATATTGCGGACGCGTTCGCGGGCGAAGACAACATCTTCAGGCAAGCACTCACCTTCGGGGGACATCCGGTAACGGCTGCCGTAGCATTGAAGAACATCGAGATAATCGAGCATAGCAATCTAGTGGAGAACTCCGAATGCATGGGTGCATACTTCCTCGAGCAATTGCTCGATTTGAAGGAGAAACACCCATCAGTCGGGGATGTTCGCGGCATAGGCTTGCTCCTCGGCATGGAGTTAGTGAGCGATCGTCAACGCAAGACACCATTCGACGAAAGCCTCCAGGTCGGCAAGCGACTGACGGAGAAGATGCGTGAGCGCGGTATCATCATGCGATTCAACGCTGGCAAAGTTACGCTTGGACCTCCGCTCTGCATCACTGCTGACGACATAAACGAGATTGTCAGCGCCCTTGATAGCGCGATCAGCGAATTGGAATCTGAACTTTCAGTTGTTTAGCTCCCGGTGAATGATGCGCGCATTTGGCATCCTCATCCTCAGTATGTGTTGGCATTCATATTCGTCATTTCTGCACAGTCGGGAATCCACGCGGCTAATGCGTCACCCATTTTTGCAACACCCACACATATTGAGAATGCCCAACCCCCAGGGCAATCGCATCTAAATCGAGTACAAGACGGGGTATAGAATAGAGATCAGCCTTGAGTTTGGGGGTGACCTCATGGAAGACACGCACATAGGACCTCTGTTCAGAATATTCTCTGGTCTGCCTGAACTCAGGAGTGTGGCGATGGTGGAGTCGGAGCGGTGCGTCGATGGGAAGACATCAGCACAGACTCGCTACTATGTATCAAGTCTGGCGGGTGACGCTGATCGGTTGCTCAAGACGGTTAGAGGGCACTGGGAGGTGGAGAACACGGCGCATTGGACGCTGGATGTATCCTTTGGGGAGGACGACAGCAGGGTGAGAAAAGGCAACGGAGCGGAGATGTTCGCTGCACTGCGTCGAATGGCGTTAAATATGCTCAAGCATGAGAACACTCTGCGAGTAGGCATTGCCGCCAAGCGCAAGAGGGCGGGATGGAACCACGACTATAAGATGAAGGTGCTCGCTCAATAAGATGCGATTGCCCTGTACTCAGGCTTTGCTTTCCTTGACACTACCGCGTGCTGAGATTAACATTATTGGACGCGCCGAGGTAGCTCAGTTGGTAGAGCACAGCACTGAAAATGCTGGTGTCGTCAGTTCGATTCTGACCCTCGGCACCACGTAGCGCGCGGAAGTAGCTCAGTTGGTAGAGCACATCCTTGCCAAGGATGAGGTCGCGGGTTCGAGCCCCGTCTTCCGCTCCAAGAAGAAAACAGGGCACTCAATCCAGCTTACTGCTGCGGAAGGGGCAATTGAAGGAATCGGATGAGGTGATCTACATGCGCGGTGCTACCATTATCGGTGGCTCTCTGATGGCAATGGAATCGCTTGGATTCATCTGGTTCATGGCAGATCACTAGGTGCCTGTATTGCAGGAGTTGGTGGTGCTTTTGGGTGGGTTACTCAGCGCGCCTGAGGCGTGGCCAGCGAATACAGCCGCCTCCTTCGCTCTCGCAGGCGGCGCTTGGCGCGCCTTTGCGCGTTAAGGCACGAAGGAATCGCAATCCGGATTAGAACAACCCCGATGTGAATGCGCCTGATGAGACCGATCTTGGCGTGGAATGTCGCCACAACCTACGGGACACCACTGGTGTCATAGAGATTGTGCTTGCATAAAGCCTGAACAGTGACGGCACAGATTTTATGATAGCCTGGCATTACATTAAAAAAAGCACACGATAAAGCACGACAAAATGCCGCCAGCGGCTGGCTCGTTCCAAGTAGTTGGTAGTGGGATGAGCCTGGGTGCTTCCGGGCATCAGAGAAGATTCAGTATTCTAAAAAAGTAAAAGGACTGCCGCCACCGGTAAACAAAACGGGCTCGAGGTACCAAAAGAGGAGGCACACCGTCCTGGATGGCCCATGAGAGGTGTATCATCGCAGTTGTGGAAATTCCTTCCGCGCCGTTCAGCTCATCAGCCGGCGACCGTGCGTCGAGCGGGGATTGGGCACTTGTTCAACAGACTCTTTCCCAATCCTTCCGTATTCATATTCATAGACTTAGTTTATTGCTTCTTCGAAATAACCGAAAGACCCTAGGGCGAAGTCCATTTGCATAGATTCGAAGTACAATATATGGTACTTAACTGAACGCCGATTGATTTTCCTTGACTGACATTGCTATAATTCGTGCTGCAAAAGGGGGTAATCGAAGTGGTAATTTCACCTTGAAAAGTACTAAGATCGGTTAGGTTTCTTGAAAAGAAAGGACGAAATCAATTGAAGCGCTTTGCAATACTCATGGTAGCTCTCATAGTCGCCGCGACAATGACAGTGACCACTGTAGCCATAACTTCCTCGGATTCACACACCTCTAAGCACTACGTCTTGCTGGCGGACAATGTGGGGCAGGAGATTTGCGTAGTAATCACGCTCATCGGCGGCGGCGACAGCGACTCGGAATCAGAGGTCGGTAGTTTGAGCCTCAGGTTGGCGGAGCGCAGCAAGTGCGATCCACCTGCAGAGCCGATGATGCCTGAGCCTACTCCCGAACCTGCTCCCGAAGTATGCTCCCCCACTGCAGGTTACTCCTATCAGCAGTACATGATTGACCAGAACGGTAATCGAGTACCGCTGCCCGCACAGGACGGTGTGGCTTCCCAGCCTTGCACAGGCTAACACTTAACAATCGATTGATTTAACAAAGAGTATAAATTGGGCCAAGTCATTGCCTTACCCCCGCCTATGACTTGGCCCTCTTTTTTTATTCCATTCAAAGACACGCGTCCGCGGCTATAACACTGCCCCTCCTCGGACCGATTCTCCCCGTTATGCCTTTGTTTCGCGTTCAGCCTCTCCTAGAACGCAACATATCCGCCATCAACCGGAATTGAAACGCCCGTAACGTAGTCTGAAGCCGCAGCTGCCAGAAAGACCGCCGTTCCTGCCATGTCGTCCGGCGTGCCCCACCGCCCATGTGGTATTCGAGCCGAGATTAGCTCGTATCGCTCACGGAAATCCTCTTCAGTTCGTAGAGGTTGCGTCAAATCCGTCTCTATCCAGCCCGGCAATATGGCATTGACTTGTATATTGTCCTTCGCCCAAGCCGTTGCGAGGCTCTTGGTCAGCTGCACCACGCCGCCCTTGCTGGCAGAGTACGGCATAACCAGGTCATGCCCGAATATCGATGTCATCGATCCTATGTTGATAATCTTCCCGCCGCCCGCCGCCGCCATGTGAGAATACGCCTCCCGACACGGCAGGAAGGTTCCGGTCAAGTTGATGTCCATTATGAGATTCCAGTCCTCCAGGGTGTAGTCCTGCGGCGACTTGCGAATCCCGATTCCCGCGTTGTTCACCAGAATGTCGAGCCGGCCGAACTCGTTCAGAGCCTTCTGCACCATCTCGGCAACTTCGTCCTCATTCTGCACATTCGTCGTCGTACCCACTGCGCGCGCACCCAGCCCAGCCAGGCGGTTCACCGCGGCGTTCGTCTTCTGCTCGTTACGCGCCGCAACCAGAATATCGGCGCCGGCTTCTGCCAGCCCGACGGCGATACCAAGCCCGATTCCGCCATTGCCTCCCGTTATTACCGCCGCCTTACCTTTCAAGTCAAACATTCCGCTTTCCATGTCTTTCTCCCCATCTCTGATAAATCAAAGTCAATTACTTCACAGTCCGTGTGCAGGCACTTCCTGCCATCCTTGTAAGACTACTTACCCTCCCTGATGAAGTCCGCCACCCGCTCCCCTATCACCATCGAAGTTGCATTAGTATTGGCGCGGATGCAGTCGGGCATTATAGCCGCATCGGCCACGCGCAAACCTTCGATGCCGTGCATTCGCGCGTACTGGTCAACGACCGCCATCGAGTCGTCAGATGGTCCCATTTTGCAGGTGCCGGAGATGTGGTGGCTGGTCCTCACGTTTCGCATCATCCAGTCGTCGAGCGCCTGATCCGATTCAAGGTCGGTGTCCGTTGGGAATTGCCGCTCAGCTATCAATTGTGCCAGCGCATCTCTCTGCGCCAGGTCCAGACATATCTGAACCGACTCACGCATTCGCCTACGGTCGAACTCTGTCGCCAATAGGTTGTAGTCGAGGAACGGTTGGATTCCAGGACTGGTAGTTCTTAGAAGCATCTCGCCGGCGGATTCCGCAAGATAGATGGCAGCGATCATTCCGATGCCGATGGGTTCTGTGTTCGGGTCGGTATAGTAGAGGCTCCGCGTCGCATACGAGAACGGGTGTATGAGCATGTCATTACGCAGGTCTGAGCCTTCCGCAGTGTATCGCACCACAAACTGGATGCGCGGCGCGAGGCTGTCCTGCTCGAATCCTGGCTTGGTTCTCCATGTGAGCTGAACTTGTGGGTGGTCGCGCAGGTTTTTACCCACGCCCGGTAGGTTGTGAACGACGGATATGCCCATGTCCTCAAGATGCTTGGCTTGTCCCACACCGGACAGCATCAGCAGGTGTGGCGAGCCGATAGCTCCGGCAGACAGGATTATCTCATCGCCGAAAGCAGATCGCAGTTCGCCGTCCACCTCGTACTCGATGCCAGTCGCTCTCGTGCCATCGAAGATGACGCTGTGCGCCAGCGCGCGGGACACGATGGTCAAGTTGGGGCGATCGCGTGCCTCACTCAAGTAACCGATGTTTGTGCTCCATCGGATGCGGTTCGGGTTGTTGAACGGGCAGGGTCCCGCGCCGGTGGAGTCCGGGTCGTTGTGGTCGGGACAGTCCACAAAGCCGTACTCGCGGCAAGCCTCGTACCATGCCTGCTGGTCAGGCAGCCACTCATCAGGCTTGTAGCGTCGGACGATTGTCGGTCCGTCAACGCCGTGGAAGTCGTCCGAGAAATCCGTGTCCGTCTCCATCCGCCGGAAGAACGGGATGAGCTTGCGGAAGCTCCATTCGTCGTTGCCCCAAGATGCCCAATCATCATAGTCCTCCGGCACGCCGCGCAGGAATATCTGGGCGTTCACAGCGGAAGAGCCGCCTGTCGTCTTGCCGCGCGGGACGAGCATTGGGGCTGCCTGGTCGGTTGACTTGGCGACGAAGTGCCAGCGGTGCTCAGTGCCAAGCACATCTATTGCCGCCAAACCATGTCCATAGCCGAACTTCACATCCGGGGGCATTTCGTCTAAGTCCGGGTAATCGGGGCCCGCTTCGAGCAGCAGCACACTGCGGTTGGGGTCTTCGGTGAGTCGGCTGGCGATAATCGCCCCCGCCGAGCCTGCGCCCACGATGATATTGTCGTAGTTCATCTCTCGCTCCTCCAATGCCTACGCGCGTTTATGCTGGTAATGAAGCACAGGATAGAGGGGATGAACCGCAGTGGCAAGCGTGTCAGGCGTCTCGCACACAGCGAAAGCCGAGATTGCCGGTCGAGCTGTCCGGAGTGTTCGATGTGCGCGCCGCGACGCGGTAGCGGTTGCAGTACGAGTCGTGGCACAGATACGACCCGCCGCGAATCGTCTTGGCAGCCCCGGATGGCGGTCCCTGCGGGTTATCGCGCAGCTCGTTGACGTTACCTGTCCCGGCATTGCCCATCTCGATATGAAATGTCGGGCTGAACCAGTCGCTCGTCCACTCCCAGACATTGCCGGAGACATTGTACAAGCCGTAGCCGTTCGGCTCGTAGGCATCCACGGGCGCCGTGCCTTTGTAGCCGTCATCGGCGCTGTTCTCGTCAGGGAAGACGCCCTGCCAGATGTTGCAGCGATGTTCGCCGCCCGGCGTCAGTTCGTCGCCCCAGGCATATCGCTTTTGCGCGAGGCCACCGCGCGCGGCGTACTCCCACTCGGCCTCGGTGGGGAGGCGCTTGCCTGCCCACTGGCAGTATGCGGTCGCGTCGTTCCACGAGATGTGCGTTGCCGGGTGGTTCCAGCGCCGCTTCAGGTTGGAGCCGGGACCCTCAGGCCTGCGCCAGTACGCGCCGTTGATGACCCACCACCACGGCGCTTCGGCTGCCGCCTGCTCAGCGGCGCGCCGCGCCTTGATGCCCACGAACATATGGAACACGAAAGACCAGCCAAACCTCTCGGCATCCGTCTCGTAGCCCGTCTCGCGCGCGAACTGGTCAAACTGCTGATTGGTGACCGCGCAGGCGTCGATGTAGAAAGGGTTGAGCCGAACAGGACGCACGGGACCTTCGCCATCCGCCCGGAAGCCGACAGGGTCGTCCGTGCCCATCAGGAACTCGCCGCCGGATATGAGCGCCATGCCGTCAACATTGCCGTTGGAGGATTGCGGCGCGGTGGGCGCTTCTCTGGGGGAAGGTGTTGTGGACGTGGACGGCATGCGTGCCGCGGTGCAGCATGGAGAGGGCTGGTGTTGCATTAAATTACCTTGGGCGCTGTATCAGGGTTAGTTGCAGTATTGGGTCGAAGTCTCCGTCATCCGACACTAGAGGACAGCCAAGTGTTACGGCCGTAGCTGCTATCCAAGCATCTGCCATAGACAGTTCTCGACTTGCTCTTCTCATTTCACTACGAAGCCGGGCGCATGTTTCTATCAGTGTACGGGTTGGCCAGATTACATGAAACTTACTCAAATGCCTATCCATCGTTTCGATTCGCCGCTGTCCACAATTCCCATAAAATACGCCAAACTAGCACTCTTCAATAATCGTCTGAAAAGAGAATATGCGTGCCGAACCTGTCGTCAACGATGTAAGATAGGCGGAGGCGACATGTGCCATACAGCGTAGATTTTCCGTGACGACAACGCTGCTTTATATGACGACCACGATTTTGTCATTTGGACACCTCAAAGAGTAGTAATTCTTAGCCCAGTTCATCCTAAAACATCTCAAAGTATAAATAAACTCTTATGATGTAACCGTACCAAGTACGGTGTGGAGTTTCGGGAGGATTGAATAAGACACGGCAACCTGCGATTTCAGACGCCGCGCGACTACGCCGCCACCAACTCACCCAGCGACAGTCCGT
>JAGGDZ010000511.1 GCA_024648655.1 Chloroflexota bacterium
GTCAAATCCGGAGATGTATTCTGGTATGAGATAGACGACAAAGACCTGAAGCCCTGACATTACCACACACTGTAGTCCCGCTTGAATATCTGCCTGTGCATCCCAGAGCAGACGAACACCACCAATGCCGGCAAATACACCGCTGTGTTCATAAAGGCGTGGAATATCACTCCGTCGAAGTGCCCCCCAAGCAGCCCGGGCGTCCCCTGCAAGCCCGTATTCAGGAACTGCACCAGCCTCGCCGAATGCTCCACCATGTGGTATCCCTGCACCATCACCGTCCCTATAAGCAACGCGCCCAGCATCTTCTCCTGCCTGCAAACGCGCCTGCCAAAGCTTAGCCATCCCAGCGTCACATATATCAACGCCCCCAGGTACAGCAAGTTGAATGTGAAATGCACCTGCTCCAAGTCCAGCGATCCGATCAGCCCGTGCGCGTATGAATAGTTCAGCACGAACTTCTGGAAGACCTGCGCAACATGCTCGACCATGTGCAGGGTCTGTATCGCCACAGTCACCACGAACATGTACACGAATTGCTTGAACGGACTTGCCCGCAACTCGGATATCAGTTGCATATCTCAACCTTGACTACAATTCCCTCATCCTAATCTACACCATGCTGTCAACACCGGTCCCGCAAAAGCAGAAAGTCCCCGATGCCGGGGACTTCGCGCCGCATTCACCCGTTCTCCACTCAGTGTTGCCTCCCGGCCGGCTCCGCCACGCGCACATTGTAATACTTATAGTACCCCATAACCGTCGGCTCGCCGCTCCCGTCCAGCGCGACTATAACTATGCGGTACCCCAGCCCCGACTGCTGCATCAGCCGCCACACGCGCCTCTTGTGTGGCTCCGGCACCTGCTCCACCACTGCCGTCAGCTGCCCCTTCATATACGCCTCGTCATGGCTCAGCTTCTTCCGCAACGCCGCAGCACTCGCCCTGTGCCCCTTCTGCCCCCGCACTAACGGCATCTCGATGTAATGCGTTGACACCACGACACCCATCCGGTTCGCAGACTCGTTTAGATGTCGGTTCAGCCGTGACGCCACCACTTCCGCCTCATATATACGACCCTTCACGATCAGCTCTCGCATCTCACGGCCCCGCTCACGAGCCAGTCTCGCATGCACCTGCGCCTTGTGCTCGTCCGACCGCGCAATCCGCTCCTCTACACTCTCCCGGATGCTCTTCACCGGATACAGCGGCTCCCCCGGTATGCTCTCCGCCGAAGCAACCGTAGTG
>JAGGDZ010000387.1 GCA_024648655.1 Chloroflexota bacterium
GAAAACCTTGCCAAGTACCGCGGGGCGGAATTCGCGACTTTGTGCTCGGCGAAGGCGACGAATGAGGACGGCTATATTCAGCAGAAGTTCGCGCGGCTGGTTATGCAGAGCAACCATATCGACCACTGCACGCGGCTGTGCCATTCGCCTTCCGTTGAGGCGATGCTGACTTCGCTAGGCAGCGGGGCGACCAGCAACTCGTACCAGGACTACGAGGAGGCCGGATGTCTCGTCATAATCGGGTCGGATGCGAACTCCAACCACCCTGTGGCGGCATCGCGGATGCGGCGGGCGGTAATCGAGAGGGGAGCGAAGCTCATCGTAATCAATCCACGCCGCATCGAGATGTGCGACTTCGCGGAATTGTGGCTGAGGCCACGCCCCGGGACCGATGTGGCGCTGCTGAACGCGATGGCGAAGGTAATTTTGGACGAAGGCCTGGTGGACTGGGACTTTGTGAGCGGGCGTACGGAAGACTTTGAAGAGTGGCGAGAGGTCGTTGACACGTACACGCTCGAATACACGGAAGGCATTACGGGGGTTGCGGCAGCAGACATCGCGGAGGCTGCGCGAATTTACGCCAAGCCGCCATTCAGTGGCTCCTGCCTCATCTGGGGAATGGGCATCACCCAGCACATGATGGGAACGGCGAACGCGCATAGTCTGCTGAACTTGTCATTCGTCGCAGGTCAGCTGGGCAGACCGGGCTCAGGTATATCTCCCCTGCGCGGGCAAAACAATGTGCAGGGCTGCGGAGACGCGGGCTGTCTTCCGAATGCGTTCCCCGGCTATCAGATAATCTCCGCGGACACGGTTTCGAAGTTCCGGCAAGCGTGGGGCAATCATCCCCTGCCTGATAAGGAAGGTCTTGTAATCACTGAGATGATGCTGGACATGGACATTGGACGCATAAAGGCGATGTACGTCACAGGCGAGAACCCTTTGCTGAGTGAGCCGAACTTGCATCACGCTGAAGAGACATTCCGGAAGCTGGAGTTCCTTGTAGTGCAGGACATATTCCTTCATGAGACCGCACAGATAGCCGACCTAGTTCTGCCGGCAACGTCGTTCGCGGAGAAGGATGGAACGTTCACGAACAGCGAAAGGCGAGTGCAGCGAGTCCGCAAGGTAGTCAAACCCATCGGCGAAAGCCGGCCGGATTGGGAGATTATCTGCGACCTAGCGCGGCGAATGAGTCGGGACCTCGGACTTGGGCTGGAAGACCAGTTCGCCTTCACACACCCGTCCGAGATCTGGCAGGAGATGGCAGACAATACGCCCATCATCGCCGGGATCTCATACGATCGTCTTGAGCAAGAAGGCGGCATCCAGTGGCCCTGCCCGACACCTGACCATCCCGGCACGCGATTCCTGTATGAGAACGACTTTCCGCGTGGGCCCAGAGCCAAGTTCGTCGGTTTCCACCAGGGGCCTCAGGCTGAAGAGATGCCGACAAAGCGATTCCCTCTGATTCTGAATACCGGGCGCATTCTGTATCACTGGCATGGCGGGACTATAACGCGCAGGGCGGATAATCTGCTGGCGCGCGCTCCGGAACTGGAAATCAACATGAGCGCAGAGGACGGCGAAAAGTACAAAGTCGCAGACGGCGAATGGATCAGCCTGAAGTCCCGGCGTGGCGTCTTGGAAGGTAGGGCACTTTACACCGAAAAGATGCGTTCCGGCGAAGTGTTCGTGCCGTTCGTCAAGCTACAGGAGCACGCCGCTAATTTCCTGACCTCAGATGCGCTCGACCCGTTCTCCGGAATTCCGGAGTACAAGGTTTGCGCCGTGCGTATCGAGAAGATGGGTGAGCCGATTCACTCTGCGGATTAAGACTTGGGAACGTATATCCAGCCCTCCAAATTTGCTGCTGTCAGTTCAGCGCGGTTGGGATGACGGAATCTCGCTGCATTCTGCGCCCAGCATGCCGCGGTTACAGCCGCGATCACCGAGTCTAGGCAGTCGTCGTTGGCAAGGCAATCTTCCCGCAGGTCTGCGATGTTGGGCAGGTCAATACCGGACTTGATAGAAAGGCTATCAAAGATGAATCTGCGGTTCTGCAAAGCGTTGCGCGCCTTTTTATATCTCTTATAAACGGCATAATCAAAGCCGATTGCCTTAAGGAATGCGCCCGGCATCGTTTCCAGTAAGGTTACGGTCGAATCCCGGTCAGCGGTTTGCGACTCTAAGGGCGGCACAACCCAGCGGCTTGTGCTCCTGCTGTGCAGTTCGCTCAGCATTCTGATGCCTAAGAAGGTCATCGGAAGCATGTTGGGATTTACCTTATGGAGTGGTGAGAAACTCTCGGGGAAATGGTATTCGTCCCCAGCTCTCTTTAGCTCCCCGAACCGTTCAACGAATGCATCTCGCGTCGCAATGAATTCGTGCTGTGTCATTCCCGCAAGCAAATACCAGACATCGGGCATAGATTTGATGTCGTTGCCGCCGCATAGGCTGTTAGCAAATGCGCGGGGAACGCCAAATGGGAAATCTATCCCTGCCACAGCAGGAGTTGATACCGTTGACAGTAGATTGAGCACTTGCTTGCGAGGGGTCATTTCGGCATTGTAGAACAAAAGCACGCCATCCACGGTAAGTTTACCTTGGGCAACCCACGTACTTCGGTCGCTCTTCGCGTCGCTGAAGTCAATGCCGATAATCGAGGTCATAACTACCTCTTTCAATCCTTGGGCGGGGACTCCGGGTCGCCGAATTGTAACACCTGCACCCGTCGGCGGCGCCGCACACTCACCCAATTCTGGTATTATTCCTTCTGACAAACTTTCACCCGGAAGGACATCCCATGACGACGCCCCTGACACAGATAGCCCGACCCGAAGCAAGACAGTACACAGGACAGCGCAAGCTGTTTCTCGTGCCGATATTTCTTTTTCCGCCGGACATTCCCGAAGATGTCGCCCAACTGCTTGAACGCTACTGGTCCGAGGTTCGGGATCATATTCAGAATTTGGAGAGGACGCTCGGCAGCGTAAAGTATGTCTTCCACGAGACGATATACGCCGATGGAGAAGAAGGCATGAGGATGGTCGAGGCGATGAACCCGTTCGGCGGCACCTTCATCCAGGCGATATGCAGTGGGGACGCTTCGCTGGAATCGACCGAGGATAGAGCGATCGTTGAAGAGCACAGCGACTGGCAACGGTGCCTGTCAATAGGGTTGATGAGCGAGAAGGTAATGAACCTCGCGATAAGCGGCATTCAGGAGACGACTCGGCAGCGCTTCGAGCATATAGGACAGCGCATATCCGATACCGTAAAGGAGGACGAAGTGGGCACGCTGTTCATAAGCGAGGGGCACAGCGTGCAGTTTCCCAGTGACATCCAGGTGTTTTTCGTAGCGCCGCCAGCACTGGATGCAGTGAAACGCTGGATAAATGACCAGATGCGCGCCACCACGCAGCCACAAACTGACGGAGAGCCGCAATGAGCAAGAAATGGCAGATGCGGAAATTCAATCTGTCTGACAAGCACAGATGGAAAGCGAAGCCCGGCAACAAAATCTTCGTCATCAACCGAGGCGCAGTGCATTTCGAACATCCCGGTGACTGGATTGCCAAGCCCGAAGGCGGCTCCATCTGTCTCTATGACGGTGTGGAGCCTGATGATAATATACGTCTCCAGGTGTCAGTCACCCAGATAGGGCCTAACGGACTCACGTTTGACTGGAACAGAATGCCGTCCCTTGCGTATCAGATGGAACATGCGGTGCTTGCGGATGACAATCGACATCGCACTCGCCGGGGGCCGATGCTGAAGGTGCAACGACAAGACCTCGAATACGCTTGGCTGGAGATTGACTTTATTGACCCGACCGAGAGGCGAACGGCGCACTCAAGAGCCTGCCTTGCTCGGGGCGGCAATGTGCAGGCGCTGATAACCATGGAATACTGGCCTGAACACCACACCATAGCTAACAACGTATGGAATGACGTGCTGGAATCCCTGAAGCTAGCCGTTTATGTGGAAAACCCTTTCAGGGGACCGCTGAATAGGTGACGAGGAGTAATCCAATGACAACTAACGGCAGTCCACTTCGCAGTCGCGCGTGGTTTGATACGCCCGAACTTTATGGCTGGCTGAGGCAGGCGGCGTTCAAGGCGGAAGGTTTCGGTGAGCCTGCGTACCAGAACAAGCCCATCATCGGCATCTGTAACACCTGGAGCGAACTGACGCATTGCAACGCTCACCTGCGCCAACTTGCGGAGGCAGTCAAGCGTGGTGTGTGGCAGGCGGGCGGGTTCCCAATGGAGTTCCCGGTAATGTCACTGGGCGAGTACAATATGCGTCCTACTACAATGCTCTTTCGCAATCTGATGAGCATGGATGTGGAGGAGTCAATCAGGGCTAACCCGCTTGACGGCGTAGTGTTACTCGCGGGCTGCGACAAGACGACACCTGCCGTGCTGATGGGTGCCGCAAGCGCGGACATACCCGCCATCCTAGTCACCGGGGGACCTCAGCTCAAGGGCAACTGGCGTGGGGAGGAGCTGGGTTCATGCACGGATTGCAGGCGCTATCACACGGAGCTTAGAGCGGGTAGCATCTCGGAAGAGCAGTGGGCGGAGCTTCAGAACTCCATCGTGCGAAGTCCGGGCCACTGCATGGTAATGGGCACGGCGTCAACGATGGCGTCAATGGGTGAGTCTATGGGCATGGCGCTTCCGGGTAACGCCGCGATTCCTGCGGTTGATTCTCGCCGCATCCAGCTTGCGGAGGCGTCGGGTAGGCAGGCGATGGAGCTTGTGAAGCGGGACCTTCGGCCATCGAAGATAATGACGCCGGAAGCCTTTGAGAACGCCATTCGCACGCTTCATGCGCTTGGTGGCTCGACCAACGCCATCATCCATCTCACGGCAATCGCGGGACGGCTGGGCATTGAACTACCGCTGACACTATTTGATGAATTGTCGCGTACAACGCCTTTCATACTGAATCTAAAGCCGTCGGGTGAGTTCCTGATGGAAGACTTCTTCTACGCGGGTGGGCTTCCCGCGCTTCTCAACGAGCTGCGTCCGCTGCTACATACCGAGCAGACGACCGTTACAGGCAGGACGCTGGGCGAGAACGTAGCAGGCATCGTCAACCACAACCCCGACCTTATCCGCAGCCTCAACGAGCCGCTCAATGCAGAGGGCGGCTTGGCGGTCGTGTACGGCTCGCTGGCACCGAGTGGCGGCGTCATCAAGCCGACGGCGGCTTCTCCGGAGTTGCTGACGCACCGAGGGCGCGCCGTCGTGTTCGAGGACCACGACGATATGGAACACCGGATCGATGATCCTGAGCTGGACGTTACTCCAGAGGACGTGCTGGTGATGCGGAACGCGGGGCCACTGGGCGGGCCCGGCATGCCGGAGTGGGGATTCCTGCCGCTGCCTAAGAAGCTGTTGCAGCGCGGCATTCGCGACATGGTACGCCTCAGTGACGCGCGCATGAGCGGTACGGCGTTCGGCACTGTGGTGGTGCATGTTACGCCGGAGTCTGCGTCCGGCAGCCCGCTTGCTGCCGTGCAGAATGGCGACATCATAGAGCTGGACGTGCCCAACCGCAGGCTTGACCTTCTCGTGGACGACAGGGAAGTGCAGCGTAGGCTGTCGGAGATACCGGTGCAGAAGCCGCACTTTGAGAGGGGCTACGGCGTGATGTACTCGCAGCACGTGATGCAGGCTGACAAAGGGTGCGACTTCGACTTCTTACGTGCGGAAGGACTGGTATAAGAAAAGACTCGACAGTCAGAACGGCCCGTCCGAATGTCCACATCCTCATCAAGGTATATCGCAGCGAACGGGCTGTCGTTCACTTGTCCCTCAGATTCGGATGGGTGAGATGGTCGAGGACACTGTTTGGCGCAATGTAAACTGCTATTTCTTTCTTGTGGGCGTTATAGTAACTGAGCGCGTCGTCTATAGTTTCTAAACTAAGGTGAGGAAGTTCTTCAAGAATCTCTTCGTGCGTGTATCCCACGCGAGTTTTCCACAATCGCGCACACCAGAGTTAGCGTGCCTTTTATGATGGGTTCGCGGCTTAGTATGCTTTCTTTCCTGATGATGTGCTGGTGATTGGTGGAGTCATATCTGCTAGATCCTTATTTTTCATAGCCCAAGAAAAGATAGCCATCTCTACATCTATAGGCGTGAATTCTTGGGATTTTCCATCAATATCGCAGTAAGAATAGCCCCCGTCATTAAGAGCCTTCGCTATTCGTTCACATTCGGGCACGAACTCGTCAATGTATTTGCGTAAATTATATTTGAAATCTCTGTCGTTATAAACTGAAAGACGCAGTTTACAATGTTTCCTGCTGTAGGTCTGTAGCTTGAAGTTTATCGTGTTTGTCCAATCCAAATTGCTCGCGATAGCGTCTGAACCAGTTTCCGATTGTCGCGGGCACAATAGTTGTATTTCTCATTGCGTCACTCTGTTTCTACTTTTCCTGCCTACATTTAATTCATTTGATGTATCTGCACTTTTACAGAGCCGGTGGTCTTGTCGTAGGCGGTTGTGAAGCCTTTCTGGATGTCGTCTAGGGAGTAGATGTGCGTTACCATAGGTTTCAGGTCAACACGGCCGGACGCCATGAGGTCGATCGCCACCTCGTAGTCGTGCCTGCCGTTGATGATGCCGTAGCAGGATGAGAAGACAATGGTTTGCTCTTTCATCATCGGTGGCAGCCAGTCAACGGTGATGGGTGTGCGGTAGCCGCCGATGACCACGAAGCGCCCCTGCTCGCGCGTAAGCTCTATCGCCTGTGTGATCGGGTCGGGTCGCCATCCGCCGACTGTTTCCACAGTAAGGTCTGCTCCGAGACCATGCGTGGCATCCAATAGTGCTTCGTTGAGCGCAGGGTCATCGGGTGCGAAGGCGTGGTCGGCGCCGAGCCGCTTTGCGAGGCTTGCTTGCTGCTCGTGGCGAGCGGTGACGAATATCGTGCCTGCGCCTAGCGCCCGCGCCGCCGCGACCGCTGTCAAGCCGATGTTGCCCGCGCCCAGCACGACGACCGTCTCGCCGCCGGTGAGGTTGCCGCGCCGCACGCCGTGAACCGAGACGGCAAACGGCTCGACGAGCGCGGCTTCTTCCCAGGTGAGGTTGTCGGGCAATGTATAGCAACCCCACGCCTTGCGCTTGATGTACTCCGCGAAGCCGCCGCCCTCCGGGGGGGCCATGTCCATGCACTGCTTGTATTGTCCCATGCGGCAGTACCAGCAGTTCAGGCAGGCGCGTCCATGCCCGATGGTTTCGATGGCGACGCGCCGACCGAGCAACTCCGAATCGATTCCGTCGCCAACGGCAATGATTTCACCCGCCACCTCGTGTCCGACAGGGGACTCGTCGGCTTCTTTCTGGTCAGCTTTCATCTGCAAGTCCGAACCGCAGATGCCGGTGGAGCGAATACGCACTATGGCGTCGCCCGGACCTGCCTCAGGACGAGGATATTCTCCCAACGTCATCGTGCCGTTGCCGTCGTAGAACGCTGCTTTCATCATTGTCATGTTGCCCCCCTTGCTTGTATATCGTGTCTGTTCCGCCTGACTCACTATTCATTTGCGGCTAGGAAATCACGCGAGCCGTTCAGGATGAGGTCATTGAGCGCGATTGCGGTGTGTATGTCGGACGACAGGTGGCGTCCTGCGGCGTGGATACGCTCGCCTATGGCATTCTGCGCTTCCTGGACGACTGGGTGCTCCGGCTTACCGGGATAGCCCATAGACTGCGCAAGGTCGTTCGTGCCCCAGGCGAACGCGTCTATGCCCTCAACTTCGAGAATAGCGTCGAGGTTCTCGAACGCGGTTGCCGACTCGAGCTGCGCCATCACCAGCATCTCCCTGTTCGTAAGTTCCATGAACTCACTGCGGTCAAGGCCGGGCTGGTCGATGAGTCCGCTGTCGTTGTAGAAGGTGCCTCTGCCGCCGCCCCAGCTTCTTTCCCCTTC
>JAGGDZ010000002.1 GCA_024648655.1 Chloroflexota bacterium
CGCCAGCAAGTTCTTCGCCCCATATGGGATGCCATGCAAGGGTCCTCTGTAATCGCCCGCGGCAATCTCGCTTTCGGCACGGCGCGCCTGTTCCATCGCGCGTTCGCCCGTAACCGTAACCACAGCGTTATAGCGTGGGCCTAGACTCTCCAGCCGCCCCAGAAACGTCTCCGCAAGCTCCACCGGCGATACTTGCCGAGTCCGCACAAGTTCGCCCAGTTCCCGGATAGGTGTAAACACCGGACTTGTCACGATTCCAACCCCTTTATCTCGTTTGATTTGCTAGTCGCTGCGATAAGGCGGCACACTGAACGGCGAGTCTCCGTGTCCAAGTTCAACCGCTCGCATATCCTCGGACGCCTGCGCGATTGCCTTCGCCGCCTCGCTTACTTCTTCAAGCTCGTCCTCGCTGAGTCGGTCACCGTATCGCTGCCGCAGCACCGCCATCATTTGTTCCGCTCTATCATGCATGTTGCTCTGCTCACTCATTTCATTTCCTATCCTATCCTATCCTGTTTTATCCACCCCGCTTGTCGATGTTAGTCCCCCGTCGCTCCGTATAATAGCGTATCAGGGTAAGTTATGTACCAGCCGAACCAGAACGACACATTTGCCGGATGCAGCGGCAGCGTCTCCGTGGGGTCGTCATCTTTCCATAACCTGTCGCGCTCCACATGCCACTCCGCGCCGTCTTCATCCAGCAGCATATCGGGCAGGTTGTTGGGCGCGTCATCCGGCAGCGTGAAGCGCCTGCCCTCGCCGCGGAATGCCAATGCATCCGCGGATATGGATGAAGCCACGACCACCAGGTCAACACCGCTCACACTGTCGTTGACTAGGCGCGACTCATTCATTGCGTCTATTGAGTACGCCTTGAACGCTCCGTCAACCACTACCCCCAGTACCAGTTGCTTTGGCGCCAGACGCTCATCCCGATTCCAGATAGGGAACATAGTGTCCGAGTCCTCGCGGTACGCAAAGTAGATAGAGCGGGGGTTGTCCTCGCGCTCATAACTGCGTGGCGGGTAGTAGCCCGTCTCACGCGACTGCACTTTGGTATCGGGGCGCTCTGCCAGCCATTCGCCCCATGTCGTCAGCGCGACCGGGAAGTAGTCCAGCTTGATGCCGCTGCCCACAAGTTCGCCGACTATCGGTTCGCCCCGAAGCTGGCTCCACAAGCTTTCGGTCAGGCGATCGTACATCACCTTATTGCTGCGGTACAGCATGCCGGATGTGCCGAATGTGGTTGGCTCGCCGTTAATCTTTGCGGAATACACGATGCCGCTATTGCAGAGCGTTCACCACGCAAGCGAGATTGGCTCTCCTCCGACCGTGTCGTTCACCATTTCGTGGGCGTTGATGATGCGGAGCGGATAGGCGCGGGAATCACCGTTAATGGATACGCCAAACACCCGATCGTCTTCGTCGAGGAAGTCCGCCTCATCCGGGGTGAGCATCTCCGGGTCGCGTATGTCCGGTATGCCGTCGGGAATCACGCCGCCCCACACTAATTCAGTCGGATTGACTGTGATTGCCCCGTCGCGCGCCGGATACAGGAACGCCGCGAAACGCGAGTCGAGCCGGGACATGAAGTTTATCTTCCAGTCCAGATATTCAAGCGGCGGTGGGTATTCGTTGCGATGCTCACCCAGCCATTCCATCCATCCTTTCCAGTCTTCGCCACCATATTCCACGCCCGTAAGTTCGCTAAGGACATCTGCCGTAGCCTGTCGCGCATTCGCAGTGGACTGGTAACGTATGGATTCCACCAATACAGGCACCATCGACTTGTCCTTGTTCAGCAGCACCTCTTCCAGCGCATCATATGTGCGATTACTTGTGCGACCAAAGCCCGGAAACACCTTGTACATGGCGCTATTGGAGTCGTAGGGTATGGGTGTCGGTTCAGCAGTGATTTCAGGAGTGGGGGCAGAAATCACTTGCGGCGACATTGTTGCAAGGCTTTGCGCCGTCGGAGCAGCGCTCACGAGAGGGAACGTTGCAGAGGTAGCGGCCGTTGCAGTCGGGGACGGAACAGGCCCGGACGAACATGCCGCCATTAC
>JAGGDZ010000168.1 GCA_024648655.1 Chloroflexota bacterium
GATCTGAGCAGCGCGGACTTCCGGGGTGCTATATTCAAAGGCGCTAATCTCGACCGAGCAATAGTGGTGGAAGCACTGTTCAGGTCTCCTCAGAACTCCGGAAACATGTTCCGTAGCACAAAACTGACAAATGTCACCTTTGATGTTGGCGCGTTGTTGATTGGCGTCAGCTTCATCAGCGCAGACCTTTCAGGTTCCAGCTTAATAAACGCCGATCTTTCGGGAGCCGATTTCAGAAACGCGAACATAACTGACACCAACTTCAGCGGCGCCGATTTCGGGAAAGCCCAGATGAAGAACGTGAACCTGAAGGATGCTGAGATCGACCGCAATACGGACTTTGAGGAAGCGGATCTGAGTGGCGCTGACCTGACCGGCATGGATCTTATCAACTGCAAATTCGAAAAGGCCGATTTGGAAGACGCAATCCTCAAGGAGGGCACATTCGAGAGATGCGACTTCAAGGAGGCGAACCTCAGTGATGCGGATCTCGTAGATGCCAAGTTTATAGACTCCGACCTTGCCGAGGCAGACTTCGACGGGGCGGACTTAGAAGATACAGAATTTGATAACTCTGATCTAGAAGATGCCACAAATATGAACAAAGCAGAAAACGTACGTGAAGTTCGCTGGGATGACACTGTCTGTCCAGACGGGACGGAAAGTGATGACCATCCAGGCGATAGTTGCCATCCCGGACACATCATCCCACGCCCATAGCCCCATTCATGGGACAAAGGCAATGGGACAAGGCGAACGAGCCAAGTAGATAACCAACGGCGGTTGAGCGAGGAGTTCAGCCGCCGTTATGCGTTGATGACCTGCCGAAACGTGCTGCCAATCTCGCCGGGACCCGGGACAATGGCGACTCCCGCTAATGCGAGCGCCTTCTCCTTCTCTTCAGCGCGAGCGGCTCTGCCTGTGATGACCGCGCCCGCGTGTCCCATGCGCTTGCCCGGTGGGGCGCTGCGCCCGGCGATAAACGCTGCCATGGGCTTCTTGAAGTCGCTACCGATGTACTCTGCCGCTTCCTGTTCCCTAATGCCGCCAATCTCGCCAATCATCACGACGCCATCAGTATAATCGTCGTCGTTGAACTTCTTGAGGATGTCCACGAAAGACGAGCCGTTGATCGGGTCGCCTCCGATGCCAACGCAAGACGACTGTCCGATGCCCAGATCGGTGAGCTGGCTGACAGCCTCATAGGTGAGTGTGCCACTGCGGGATACGACGCCAATTCTGCCGGGTGTGTGGATGTTGCCGGGCATAATGCCCACCTTGACATTCGCGCCGGGCGTAATCATGCCGGGGCAGTTGGGGCCGATGAGCGTTACTGGCTTGTCGCGGATATAGCGTTTCACGGCGATGGTGTCCATTATCGGGATGCCCTCGGTGATGCAGGCGATGGTGGGAATGCCCGCGTCAACCGATTCGACAATGGCATCAGCGGCGAATGGTGGTGGTACGAATATAAGAGCGCAGTTCGCCTGCGTCTCATCCACAGCCTGCCTGACAGTGTTGAACACAGGAACATCACCGTCGAAGACCTGCCCACCCCGTCCCGGCGTTACTCCGGCGACCAAATTGGAGCCGTACTCACGGCATCGTAGGGCGTGGAAGCTGCCCTCTCGGCCCGTAATGCCCTGCACGAGCAGACGCGTATTCTCGTCAACAAGGATTCCCATCGGTTAGATATGTCCTTTCAATTAGCCTATTTGATCTCTGTTCGATCCGGTCCTGTTCCCTAATCAGCACTCCGGTTGGTCGTAATTCACCATCCAGTTTACGCCGAACCTGTCGGTGCATGAGCCGAAGTAGGAGCCCCAGAACATGTCCATCATCGGCATCGCAACTCTGCCGCCGTCCGATAGACCGGCAAAGACTCTGTCCGCATCTTCCTTGCTTTCGGGGCTGACGCTCACCTGCACGTTGCTTCCTGTGATGGGAGTCGCTCCGAATGCGGCGGGCACATCACTTCCCATCAGGACGCTATCTCCTATCGGGAACGAGACGTGCATGATGTTGTCCATCTCTTCTTCACGCACGCCCATGCCAGGAGGTCCGTCACGAAAAGTCTGAAGAATTTCAAAGTCTCCACCGAATACGGAGCGATAGTAATCGAATGCCTCACGGCAATTTCCATCAAAGTTCAAGTACGGATTAAGCATTTGCTCTCCTATCTCAAGGCGTGGTCATCATTCCGGATACATAAGGGTACACAGCCGCCCCGACAATCTGTCAAGAGGCGGCTGTTCTATTCAGGGGCTAATTCTCTGAAATGCCGGGTATGGGACGCCAAATCCTTAAGGCATGTACTGGTCAATGCCGACTGTCGATGCGCCTTCACCTGTGGGCATGACAAGCGTCTTGGCCCGGTCTGCACCTACTACCACTATGAACCAGCGGTCAACGTCTTCGAGAAGTGGCACTTCAATGTCCAGTCGTTCCTGCTCGGTCTTGTTCTTCAGCCACTGCCATTGCTGCCCAACTCTGGCATCGTCGATTGGCATGTAGTGGCTCATCTTCCCCAGGCTCATGTTAGCGTGGTGGTGGATGAACTGCTTTGCCTCCTGCTTTGAGTAGCCTTCGCCTCCAACGGGTCGCGCGACATCCGGCGGCATGAATATCAGCCGTTCATTGGTATGACGCGTTCCCATGCCCCTGGTGCCGAAGGTGCTGCCGTAGGCAATCGTCTTAAGCAGGTCGTCCGCCTCGGTATTGCCTTGGTCCTGCACGTCTAGCTCACCATCAGTGATGAATACGCTGACGGCGCTCTCGTCTGCACGGAAGCCTTGGTTCACATGGAATGGCTCCCAAGGCGACATCTCTTCATTCTCCGCGATACAGTGGACAAACTTGCGTGTCGTGCCGATAGTGTCCATGTCCATCTGACCAGGATACCAATATCCTAGGTTGCGGAGGCACAGCGAGAACGCGCGCCCAATGGTAATGTTAACCTCGTTGTCACGTCCTGGACCAAGCCCTGAGCGCGGGTTGATGCCGAGTTCCTTTACGATGGGACCATTGACGACCAGCATTGGCGCGTGCGGACTGGTGGACATCAGCAGAGACTTGCCGCCGTGCTCACCGACTTCCGACAGCGCTTTGACCGCGGCGATGATAACTGGCATTTGTTCGGGCTTGGCGCCTGCCATAGCAGCGTTTATTGCTATCTTCTCAACGGTAGCCAGCCCAAAGCCGGGCGGCATGTCGCATACCAAGTCATATCGATCAAGTCCAGTACCCTCAACTAGGTTTGTGACTGCTTCCTCCGTCGGTGGGTGCAGAACCATTGCGTCGCCCCAGTCGCGCAGGAGCCACTGCTCATTCATCTTGAGGATGGCGTCCCAGCGGTCTTCGCCCTCGAATCGCTCGACGGCGGTCGCGTCGTCGCGCTCTCGGCGGCCATGCGCCTTGTCAACGGTAAGCACTTCGATGATGTCGTCGATGACTGCTTCAGTCTGACTTACGCACAACTCCGGTGCGAGGTTTCGGTATATTCGAGGCACGATAACAAACTGCAAGTCCGGCATGGCGAACGCGCGCGAACTTGCGATGGCGTCCTCTTCAAAGCGTCCGGATACGATTGGAATGGCGGGCTTGCCCGTCTTCTCAATCTCGATCATGTCGTGGACCATCCACGACGCACACGTCCCTCAGTCGGCTGTGGCGCCGATGACGACGTCACACTCCTTTGCTGCCTGTTGCACGATGGGTGGCGGCGCAGGATAGTTGCCGCCTGTATAGAAGTTGACCTTCACGTTGCTGAAGCGCTCTTGCAGCATTTCGCCAGTGCGGTTCAGGGCTAGGTCGCCGCCGTGCGTGCCGGACCAGAGCAGTCCGACGGTCTTATTGTCGAGCGATTGGGGACGCTCGCTTATGGTCAGCGAGTTTATCAGGCCTCGCTGCTGGCCTATTGGGTTTAAGACTTCGAGCAGGTGCATTATGTGCCTCCTTCTGGGCGACTACTGGTGTTTCTCGTCGGTTTAGTTGCTGTCGTCGGGCATAGGAGGCGGTTCATTAAAGGGTTCGCCTCTGCGCTCATGCTCAATACGCCTAGCGTTCCACGCGCTCCATTGCACATACATCTCATTCGCACCCTCGGCTCTTCCCTCGGCTCTTCCCTCAGCTCTTCCCTCAGCTCTTCCTTCGGCTTGGGCTCTAGCCCTAGCTCTAGCTATTACTTTTTCACGGGAACTTCGCAGCAGTACCATCAAGAACCTCCCTACATCTACCAAGATTACGCTTGTGATTAACCAGAGCGGAACTAATCCGCTCATTTTCAACCCCATCGTCACCGCGCAGCCGCTGTACCCAACCTCAGCGCAGTTGTCTCTATCCGACAAGAATACTACAACACCCCATATCGCAACCTGTGCGATAAGGAGCCAAAAATAGAATGGACGAAGTTCACGAAGGATACTGAGCATATCCTCGCGCTCATCTTCGGGCGTTTCATCATCGGCCATAATAGTATCAAATACCTATTCTATATGTTGGAAGCTGTGGAGCACGTCGCTGCTCGTATCGCTTCAGCCGCGCCGCTCAGATCGTCCACTAGAGTTACATCGAGGCTTGACTCAGACAGAATACGGCGGCCTTCGTCTGCGTTAGTGCCGAGCATTCGCACAACCATAGGTCGAATGGTGTGAGGTGCGCCTTCGGCCGCCATCAGGAATCCACGCGCCGCGACATCGCAGCGCAGGATGCCTCCGAATATATTCACGAGCACCAATTCGACAGACTTGTCGGAGAGCACGATGTTGAGTGCCTGCGCTACTTTGTCTTCGTCCGCGCCGCCGCCGATATCAAGGAAGTTTGCGGGCTTGGCACCACCGGACAGCACCACATCCATAGTTGCCATTGCAAGGCCGGCACCATTGACTATGCAGCCCACGCTGCCGTCAAGCTTCACATAGTTTATATCGTACTTGCGAGCCTCAACCTCACCTGCGTCTTCCTGCTCCGCGTCGTAAAACTCATCGAGGTCGCGGTGGCGGAACATCGCGTCGTCGTCGAAGTTGAGCTTGGCGTCAACTGCGAGAACGCGACCGTCGCCGGTAATCACAAGCGGGTTGATCTCCGCGAGCGAGCAGTCGTTCTCCTGGAACGCGCGGCAAAGGTTTTCGATGAGCGTTCCAACCGGGCGAACAAGCGAGCCATCAAGATTCAGTCCATAAGCAAGACCTCTACCCTGAAATGGTTGAAAGCCAAGAACAGGATCAACAACTGCGCGAAGGATTTTCTCCGGGTTGCTGTCCGCGACTTCCTCAATCTCTATACCGCCTGCCTCGCTTGCGATGACGACTACGCCCTCGGCGGCGCCGTCGATTACTGCGCCCAGATACAGCTCCTTGGCGACGTCAATCACTTCTTCAACTAGTACCTTGCGTACCGGAACGCCCTCGGGCCCAGTCTGGAATGTAACAAGATTTGTGCCTAGTATGGAGTCGGCAAATTCAGCAGCCTCAACAGACGAGGAGACGATCTTCACGCCACCGGCCTTGCCTCGTCCGCCGGCATGCACTTGTGCCTTTACGATTGCTTTGCCACCGAGCGATTCGACCAGGTCCGCCGCCTCGTCCGGTGTTGAAGCTACGCCTCCTTCGGGTATGGGTACACCGTACTTGCTGAGAATATGCTTCGCCTGATACTCGTGAATTTTCATCTGATGCTGTTGCTCCGTATCGCCGAATGTTGCCCAAGTAATGAGTATCGCATATCTGGCGGAGGGGACAGGATTCGAACCTGCGGTAGCTTTCACTACTCCTGTTTTCAAGACAGGTGCCTTCAACCGCTCGGCCACCCCTCCGCAATCGCGGTCGTACTCGCAGAACTCGCTGCCCAATTATAACGCAAATGACCTTTAACTTGCCTGTACTGTTGATACGAGCGCTGAGTTCTGAGAAACTTTAATCAATTGCTCCAGACAAAATCTTGACGAAAGGGATGTAAGACAAGTAACTATGCAGCAAGTCTCTCAGTTTGCAGAACGGCTAGTCAACAGGGCAGCCTTTGAATACACCATCATCGCACTAATTCTAGGGAATGGTGTGCTACTTGGGTTGGGAACTTTCCCACCTCTGGAGCAACAGTACGGCGATCTGCTACATCTGGGCAACCAGATCGTGCTGGCGGTGTTCATCATTGAGGCGCTGATGAAGATGATTGCCGTGGCTCCACGTGTGGACATGTACTTCCGAGACGGATGGAACGTGTTCGATTTTCTAGTGATAGTATTCTCGTTGGTTCCGGCGACGGGCGAGTTTGCCATGATTGCGCGCATGGCTCGCCTGCTTAGAGTACTACGGCTGATTTCGGCAATTAGGGAACTCCGCCTGATAGTCGCCGCTCTGGTCCGCTCCATACCGAGCGTGGGCCATGTGATGCTGCTGATGAGCATCTTAGTCTATATCTACGCAATCATCGGCTATCAGCTTTTTCATGAACACGACCCTACGCACTGGCGCAACCTGGGCACATCGGTGCTAACCCTGTTCAACATCATTACTCTGGAAGGATGGACGGTAATCCTAGACAACGCTATGCAGTTGCACACATGGGCGTGGTTGTACTTCGTCAGCTATGTGATCATCGGGACTTTCGTGGTCATAAATCTGTTCATAGCCATAATCATCAACAACCTGGACGAAGCCAAGACTGAACGCCTGCGAGAGCTTGAACCACCCGTTTCAAGGGAGGAA
This sequence comes from Chloroflexota bacterium, assembly GCA_024648655.1. Taxonomy (GTDB): domain Bacteria; phylum Chloroflexota; class Dehalococcoidia; order Lucifugimonadales; family JADFKI01; genus Bin90. The sequence continues at coordinate 6,705 of JAGGDZ010000168.1, forward strand.
CTTCTGCGAGAGCTAAGATCAACTCAGGACGCCTTGCGCCGACTGGAACATAGGCTGGAAGACAGTGGGACCAGCGGCGCAGACGGCCAAGATGAAAAAGGAAATGACGGGCAATAGGCGCCTGCGTACCTGCTCATCACTTCAACGGCGCCGCGCTACCGGTGCTGTCAGTTTTGCGCGTCTATTTCGGATTGCATAACGACGTCGTCGGCAAATGGCTTCGAGTAGTCGTCCGAGCCGACAAGCCCAATCTGTCCCCTGCCGAATACCGCTTGCTTTGCGCCGTCCATCACCTCGTCAACATAGCGAGCGTACCAGGTCTCCAACTCCTCACAAAGCGTCTCGACTCTCTGCGAGTACGCCGGATTGTCAACTATGTTGGCAGTTTCCATCGGGTCGCCGCTCAGGTCATACAGCTCATTCGGACCGTCGGGATAGCGGTGCACATACTTCCAGTTGCTCGTGCGGATCATTCGCGTGGGTCCGTACTCATCGAACACAAACACGGGTGTGCTATCACCCAACGATTCGCCGCGCAACACAGGTGAGAAATCGCGGCCGGGCAGTGAGTCAGAGTGGGGATTTTCAACACCCGTATAGCCTAATAGAGTAGGCATCACATCGTACTGGCTGAGCAGACGGTCGCAAACCAGGTCCTGTGGCACGCTGCCGGGCATCGAAGCCAGCGCCGGGATTTTGACTGCGGTGTCGTACATATTTGGCGGGTATGTGCCGTTGCCTTTGCCCCAGATCCCGTGGTGCCCCATGCTCATGCCATTGTCTGCCATAAAGACGATGAGGGTACTCTCGCGCAGCCCGTTGTCCTCCAGCCAGTCAATCATCCTTCCGATATTTCGGTCCATTTCGGTGATAGCGGCAAAGTAGCCGCTTAGAGCGATTCGGCGGTTCTCAGGCGTGTCTCCGACAGTTGCCGCCGTCGGCTCTTTGGCAAGCTGGTTGGGATGCATCGGTTCGTTTGGCACCGAGTCGAAAGCGCAGCCGTCATGGAAGTCGTCAAAGACTGCATCGGGATGCTCTTCCCTGCCCCATGGAGCATGCGGCGCGGTGTAATGCACATTCAGCGAGAAAGGCGCATCTGAGTCATTCTGGGCGTTCAGAAAGGTCAGCGCGTTGTCGGTTATGACGTCCGTAACATACTCGTCCGGCTGGTAGCGCTCCCCGTTCAGTATCATCGGCGCTTCGTAGTAGTGCCCTCCACCGGAGGCATGCACATTCCAGAACGAGAAGCCGGCTCGCTGCAATGCTGCGTGCCCAATGTGCCATTTGCCGCTCAGCCCGCACACGTATCCGCTCTGAGCCAGAAGTTCGACATAGGTTGGCTGCCCGGCGATGTAATCTATTTCCAAGCCGTCTCCGGGCAAGAAGGCGGCGTTCCCTGCGCGTAGAAAGTCCTGAACGCCGTGCTGAGAAGGGATACGCCCAGTGAGAATGGACGCGCGAGCCGGCGAACAGACGGGCGAGGCGCAAAAGAAGTTGTCGAAGCGTATGCCAGTCGTCGAAAGCCTGTCCAAGTTGGGCGTGACCATCTCTTCGTTACCGGCACATCGCATTGCCCAAGCGCCCTGATCGTCGCTTAGAATGAACAGAATGTTGGGACGGGTAGGATTCTTGCTTGCCATAAGAGTTGCTCCTTGACCAATAATTAAAGCCAGATGCCATCCAGTGGAAGCGAGCACATTATGCACTGGATGTAGTAGCCTAGTTTTCCGTAACATATACATAGGGAAATCAAGTGTCAAACGCAGGAGCGGGAGAGAATGACCACTCAGCAGGGCTTTACATTCGACGATCCAGATTCAAAGACGCGGAGCGGAGCATTGAACGTCGTACGTGCTCAAGCTGAAAGCGTAGAACCATTTGATCGCAGCTTGTTCGAAGGGTTTCATTATATGCACGCTCTTACCTACACATCGAGTATTCCGATGGTATTGGGCTTGTTAAAGGATTTCGACTATGAGGAATTCGAATGCATCTTCGGGCACAACGGAGTACTGTCTCGTTCTGCCGCCGACATACTGGCATTTCAGGCAACAATAGACGAAAAGCTGAACAATGGATTCGTTGGCATAAAGGGGCTATCTGAAGAACGCCGCAAAGTAATCTATGACCGAGCGGCCAGAGGTGCGGCTCAGTTTTACGTGGTCAAAGACGCCATTGCACACGCCAAGATATACTTGCTGGAACGCGATAATTTGCAGCGCGTAATCGTCGGCTCTGCGAACCTGTCCGAGACAGCATTTTCCGGGCGGCAGGCGGAGACGTTAGTCGTCTTCGACAATGATGACATTGCGTTGCGGCA